>CAZVAN010000017.1:1820-22833 GCA_964625245.1 uncultured Candidatus Saccharibacteria bacterium
GTGGATTATAACGATTTGGTAGCCTCCGGCTCTGAAGTAGCGGCGAAAGCTGCTGGCAAAGTCCGCACCGAGGGCAAAACCTACATAATGCAGCCGAATGATGTGGTTGAGTTTCGGTTTAATGTTTAGTACTGAGAGTTGGAGCCCATAAATATACTGCTCCGGGTAGATAACGCCCCGTTAGTGAATGATCTTGGCCGGTGGGTGCCGATAATAGCAGCCGCGCCGATTATTTTGGATCGATGAGTGGTTGGTGATCCGTGCTGGACCACTTGATCGAGCTGTGGCTGAGCATTTGGTTGAGTGGTAGGGTAGCGCTCCGCTCCACGGATATTCAACAGGCTTGTTTCAGGTGAGCTGGAGTTTTGATATTGGCGGATTTCCATAATCCGTTGCTGCACATACCGACACAGGTCACGTAATTGATGCTTGTATTTGATACTGGTGAAACGGTGCTGTTTGTTAAGTGTATAGATACTGACAGTCGCGTCATACAGGCGGGCATTAAAGTTTGTTTCGGAAATCATATCGTAGCGGATGTCTTCTAGATTCATAAAGAAAGCCCGTTTATCTACAAGGAGTAGGCGTTGGTCGGTGGCCACCAGGAGCGCAAAACTCCCAAAGTATCGGCCCGGCGCTACAGCAATAATCGTCTCGTGATCTAGCAGGACATGCTGAAGTTCACGCAACTCTGGTCTAAACCACCGGGACAAGCGCACCCCCAGCTGGCTGACTCGGGACTCTATCTCGCTTATGTGTACCATGAGCATTTCCTCCCCTTATTGCCCCTATATTGTGCTAAATAAAAGAACCGGCCGCAGTAATTTTGGACACGCTTAAATCTTGATATATGTCACAAAAAATGACTACAAAAATACGTAAAGTTGCCAAACGTGAGAAAATATAGACATGCTAGCGAGCAGCCGGCAGTTTGCCTCACTAGTAAACCTATTTGCTGAAGGCACAAAACTGACTTACAAGCGAAGTGAGTACGTCATTAGACCTGGCGAACAACAAAGTAGTGTCTTCTATATAGAATCGGGTCTAGTCAAAGCTTTTAATATTAGCAAATACGGTGAAGAAAACCTGTTGATTATACGCAAGGAGCAAGAGGTGTTCCCGCTTATTTGGGCCCTAACTGGTTCTGAGCGAGAGATTATCTATCAAGCCATGACGCCAACTACTGTAAGGCGTATTGATAGACAAAAATATATAGATTATCTGCATACCCACCCCGGAGCCATGCTGCCAATTCTGGATATGGTTACTGAGATGTATCGCATTCATAGCGAGAGAATATTAAATCTTGAGTACAGGACTGTTCGGGAACGTTTAGCGTCCTTTCTTCTGACTATGTCTCACCGTTTTGGCAGAGAAACAGAGGAAGGTTTGATAATAGATGCGCCTCTGCGACATCAAGATATTGCTAGCTCAATAAACGCCAGCCGGGAAACAGCCAGCCGCGAACTGGCAAAACTCGAAAAAAAAGGGCTTATAAAAACCAAGCATTTTTATATAACACTTAATGACCCGGAGGCGCTTCACGCGCTTCTTTAAAATTGGCGATTGCCGTGCGGGGAGCGCAGCGGACGCGCTTTCCAGAAAAAAGCGCGTCCGCTAAAGACTCCTCTTAACTACAGATACAGCATCGTTCCAGCGCAGTCCATTACCAGCCTTGAAGACTGTGTTCATGAAATAGCGGACCTTGCCTGACCAGCTCGAGCCAACACAGTATTTGGCACCGACCTGTTCAATTGTCCGGCCATGCCATTTGCCTAGATAGTTCACCTTCAAGGAGTGGGCAACTATGAGGGCCCCATCTCCAAAACTGCTGAAGTTGTAGCCGTTGCATGAATTCCACCCCCAGGCGTTATAGCCGCAGGCCTGCTTGCCAAAGCCTGACTCCACTCCCGAAATCGAGAGCAGAAAGAACGGCGAAATACCTTGCTGGCGAGCAGCTTTCACAATTGCTACCAGTTGCCTGCGCATCGGGCTGCCGGCGTAGTTGCTATGGACAAGTGCTCTGTCGGTGTAGGCAACAACGTCATGGAGCTTTATGGTTTGACGAGCCGGGCTGGCCTGCGCCGAGGCGCTAAAGCCAGCCACATATAGAAGAACGATGGTGATACAGCATCTATGCATGTTATCTCCAGAGTCGATGTACTATGAGCCATTAAAACAGCAGCCCATAACTGTCATTGATTTGGTTGTAGTTTGTAAGCTGTCCTTGCCACTGAAGACTGAACCTTCGGTGACTAAGCTTAATGTCCGAGCCTCTCAAGTTGGCGTGCACACCTTGCGGGTGCACTCCCTGCGAGACATAAGTTCGGACCGGTCTGACAACCGCCACTTTCAAACATACCATTTCGTATCTGTTAAAGTCAAGTTTTAGGCTTTTTTCAGAAGGTAAAACCGCTCTTTATTGCCTTTTGCACCGGCCACCTGGCTATCGGCCTTAGCCTGCATAATGAACATATTTTTTGCCCAGGATTCAAAATCCTTTAGTATCTGACGACGAATGGTGTCATTTTTTATTACACCTTTATTAACTTCCTTGCTCGAAGCTTCAAATTGCGGTTTAACCATAGCTACTATCTGTGTTGTGTCGCTGGCCAAAGCAGCAACTGCCGGCAGGACCTGTCGAAGGCTTATGAAGCTGACGTCTATTAGAGTAATGTCCGGTTTTAGGTTAAGTTTCAGATTTCTGATATCCGTTTTTTCGTGTAATTCAATGCGTTTATTATCTCTCAGGCTGGGGTGTAGTTGCTCAGTGCCAACATCCACCGCGATAACTTTGGCAGCTCCCTGCTTCAGCGCATAATCCGTAAAACCACCGGTGCTGCTGCCAACATCCAAAACTGTTTTGTTGCTAAAATCCAGTTTGAACAGACCGGCAACACTGGCTAGTTTTAGGGCGGCACGGCTGACGTACTGCTCCTGCTGCGACAAAGTTATGCGCGAGTCTGGACTGACAAAGTAACCGGCTTTTGCCACTGTTTTCCCGTTAACTTGCACCGCACCAAGTTTTACATAGCTCTCTGCCTGAGAGCGTGAGACAACTAGGCCCATGTCTACCATCGCCTGATCAAGTCGTTTTTTTAACATATACTAGCCTTTAATCCGCTCACGGTAGGCGCCGGAGCTGGTGTCAACACTGACTATATCGCTCTGTTTGATAAAAGCTGGGACTTTAATAACCAGCCCGGTTTCCAGTGTGGCATCCTTGGTTATAGCGCTGCTGGTATCGCCCTTAACGACGCTCTCCGTGTAGGTAACTTTAAGGGGTACGTTTTTGGGGAGTTCAATACCTATTATCTGCCCATTAAACAGCTGAGCGCTGACCGGGTCGCCCTCGCGCATATAGCTTCCTTTATCGTCCATGTCAGCTGATGGCAACTCAAACTGCTCATAGCTGTTGTCATCCATAAAATAAAACTTGGCGCTATCACTGTAGAGGTATTGAACACTACGGCTGGATACATCGGCAGTATCAACCTGCTCGCTGCCCTTGAAGGTCTTATCCAGTACTTTGCCGTCTATCAGACTCTTAATCTTGACGTTAACAATAGAGCCACCGCGGCCCATAACTTTTTGACGATACTCCAAAACCTTATACGGCACATCTTCCATCTGGAAAATCGTGCCTTTTTTAAGATTAGTGATACTTAGCGCCATAAATACTCCTAGTTTAATCGCCCTATTATTTGCTCGATTTGGGCTGACAGATGAGCCACGTCGATGGCGCTAAAGATGTCATGCTGGCTGGCGGATAGCATGTCTTCGCGAGCTTCTCGCAACCAATGTTTGGCCCGTTTGGCATTCAGCTCCTGCTCTTCCCTGGTTTCTGATAGTTCGTAGTCGTTGGAGTAAATACGCGCGTCAGCCAGGTTTTGGCGCAAGTTGGCCAAAGTTTCGCGCTGTTTTGGATCCAGTTTATAGGCATCTACCGGCCGCAAAATCATACGGACCTCGGCTTCCAGGCGTTTAGCCATTACAGATGGTGATTGCTCACTCTCCATTAGTTCGCTCTAGTTGCTGGCAACGAAAGGTAGTAGCGCAATGTGACGAGCGCGTTTGATAGCCTTGGCTAGTTGACGCTGCTTACTCTCAGTTAAGCCGGTCTTTTTGCGAGTCTCAATCTGCCCGTATTGGTTGACGTAGCGCTGCAAGGTTTTAAAGTCCTTGTAATCAAAAAAAGCTACGTCAGTTCTGTGTTTAAATATCTTCGCCATTTAATCTCCTTAAAATGGGATGTCGTCGAGATTAATCGGCTCGTCGCCAATGTCCTCAATAACAACATCTTCTTCTTTAGCCTTCTTGCCAGTTGATTTCTTTGGTTCACTGCTTGGTTCGTCAGCCGGGTCGTCGGCATTTCTTGGTGCGCTTCCGCCACCAGGAGCCCCACCCAGGAATGTTACGTCCTGAGCGACTACTTCCACCTTGCTGCGTTTTTGACCTTCTTGTTCCCAGCTGCGGCTCTGCAAGCGACCATTAACTAGAGCTGGTCGCCCTTTACTTAGATACTGAGCAACTCTCTCTCCTAGTGGTCCCCAGGCTACAATGTCAATAAAGTCAGTGGCTTCGGTCCAATCGCCCTCGGCATTCTTATAGCTACGGTTTAGCGCAAGGCTAAAGCTACACACGGTTGCGCCGTTTGGCGTGGTTCGCAGTTCCGGGTCGCGGGTTAGATTACCCATCAAAATTACTTGGTTAAAACTTCGTGCCATATCCTAAATTCCTTTCTTATTCTTCGTCTTCGTCATTATCTTCTTCTTTATCATCACCCCTCTCGGCGGCCTTTTTAGCCTTTTCCGCAGCTAGAGCTTCGGCCTTAGCCTGGGCTTTTAGGTCTGGGCGAGTAATTAAAAAGCGAATGATTTCATCTGTTATATTGAAGGTTTGCTCAATCTTGGCGACGTTTTCAGCCGGTATCTCTACCGTATAAAAAACATATACAGCGAAATCCTGCTTGGCGATCTCGTAGGCGAGTTTACGTTTGCCCCAATTATCGGTTTTAGTAACATTGCCGCCATTGTCGGTGATGATTTTTTTAACGCGGGTTTCGGCTTTTTCCAGATCTATTTCAAGGTCTGGGTGATAAAGCACCGCAATTTCGTAAATATTAGTAATATGAACTCCTTCCTTTGGTTAATGGCTGGACACCTAATTAGTCGCTCCAACCTAAAGTTTGTTTTACGCTGCTAACTGTACCCTATCTACCCCTGTTTGTAAAGGTTCTAGTGGGATTTCTTTGTCTGGGCGAATGTAGGTTACTGAAGTCATTTGCTCGAGCATTGTGTTACTTAGTCCATATAGGAAGCCAGGTTTTCTTAACCGTACCGGGATATATACTCCATCTTCCTCCAAGCGCCTTTCGGCCTCTTCATTCAACGACTCACTATTTATTAACCTTGCGGTTCTTCTGATTGCTCCCGTGACTAATCTTTGGGGTGTTACCAGAGGAGATTGGAGAGCCTCTAGCGAAACCCTGAGCTCTTCATCAAAGAAGTTTGCTCTTTCAAGAGGAGACAGACCGAAATTGTCTTTCGGCGGGTTGGTCCCGTGCACCAAGTACTCAAGAGCTTCGGGCACTAAAGCAATCCTTTTCCCGATTGCGGCCGCTCCCAATATATCTAGCCTTCTAAAGTCGATTAGGGATTGCCTCATAGTCTCCGGCGCAGGAGGAGACACATGCTCCTCAAATCTTCTATGAACCTTCAGCTCCTGTATTCTGCGCATAATGATTTGGTTGTACGGAGAACTCTGGAATTCCGTCAAAACTTGATCCCTCATGTATGATCGCTCTGAGTATTGTCCGTAAAATGGACCTTGGAAATATATGTGCTGAGGTTGCCAAAGCGCCTTTTCGTCGTCCTTAATTTCAATTGGTGCATCTTCAGGATCGTCAACTAAATATTCAAGGTAAACATCTAGGTCTATTAGCTCATTTGAGTCTCTTGGAAAAGCTTCAGGAGGGTTTTTAAATGGACGTCTTATATAACGAGGTGATGGTCCTCTATTTTTTTTGCCCATTACGCTGTCCTCACTAAACAAAAATCCGTGCCTGTAAGCACGGAAGATTTTATTGTTGGGGGGCCACAAAAAATGGCTATTGCTAGTCCCTTTTGCATAAAATACCTTTTTGCATTTTTATTTAACCCTCTGAAAATAACTATAAGAATTTACTGCTATAAGCGCAAGCACATTTTTGCTGATTTCCTACTATATTTTCTAAATTGTTGTACAGTTAGCTTAGGTCTTGATAGCGGAGACGCTTGGACTAGGTCTTCGAAAACTCAACGCTCGTTCAAGAGGAGGTCTCGTTGCCCAGCACCGAAGAGTCTGGCAAGTCGCGGAGCTTCCTCCGCGAGAACTTCGAGCCCAAGAGAGTGCTAATCAGCCTCTCGGTAGCAGTCCCCGTGAGCTTCATGGGGTCCTGGCTGCTCCGCAGGGAGGTCTCTGAGTACGACATCAACCCCCTGCTCGCAGTCTGGATGAACTGGCCGCTCATCACGGCCACTGTCTTCATCCTCAACTTCTACGTCACCTGGAGAGACAGGGGCATTGAAAGACGAGAGGCGGTAAGTCGGTGGATCTTGCGGTCGTTAGCGCATACCGGCGTCAGCTACAGCCTTTACGGGCTGTTGGTCGGACTCGGCGGTATGCCCTACCTGACCGTCAACATCAGCCTCTACTGCCTCGGGCCGATGTTCTTCATGTACGACAACCGAAAGGTTTTCACACATCAACGAGCGAGTCGAATAGCCGAACCGACGTGAGCCTCGTGTGCAGTGATGCACCGGGGCTCCGTCGGAACTCTCAAATTATCACTTTCAGGTTTTATTCGTCATCGGGCATGTCGTCGTAGACATCGCCACCACTGGCCGGCACACCGGCTGGTTCGGGTGAACCAAAGACTTCATCAATACTACTAACGAGTACTTCTCGGGGCTTGGCTCCATCGGCCTGGCCAATAATTCCCTGCTCTTCCATCATGTCCATCAACCGTGAGGCTCGGCCGTAGCCAATGCGTAGCTTTCGTTGTAGCAGTGAGGTGCTGGCTTTACGGTTATCGATCACCACACTTACGGCGTCTTTCCACATATCGTCATCAGCATCATTACCTATGCTGGCAATCACGCTACCCTTACCACTAAGCTGTACTGGCTGGCTGATAACCTCATCGTCGTACTGCGGTGGCCGTTGGCCGCGTAAAAAGTCGCAAACCTTGTTGGTCTCCCCATCACTAATCAACGCTCCTTGAACACGTTTTGGTTTAGGAAATTCCGGAATGCTAAACAATAGGTCTCCGCGGCCTAATAGTTTTTCGGCTCCACCCTGGTCGATAATGGTGCGAGAATCTACTTGGCTTACTACAGTGAAGGCGATGCGGGCCGGCACGTTAGCCTTAATTAGTCCCGTTATAACATCTACACTGGGGCGTTGCGTAGCAATTACCAAATGTATGCCTGAGGCTCTGGCTTTTTGAGCTAGGCGTACTATAAGAGCCTCCACGTCGCGGGCGGCCATCATCATTAGGTCGGCCAGCTCATCTATGACTATGATTATGTAGGGCATGCCTTCTTCACTTTTCAGGCTGTTATATTCACCGATGTTGCGTTTCCCGACTTCAGCAAAAGCTTTAAGGCGACGCTCCATTTCGGCCACTGCCCACTTCAGGGCGCTAATGCACTTTTCGGGCTCAGTGATAACCGGTGCCAGAAGATGCGGAATATCGGCATAAGGCGCCATCTCTACCTGCTTTGGGTCAACCAAAATTAATTTAAGGTCGGCCGGGCTATTTTTATAAAGCAGGCTGGTTAGAAGCGTATTTATCATAACGCTCTTACCAGAACCGGTTTGCCCAGCTATCAAAAGGTGAGGCATATTATCCAGGTTGCCAACTATCGGATTGCCGGCAATGTCCTTACCAATTACAAAACCCAGCGGGCTGGTAAGCTCACGCCACTCGGGACTGGACAGTAGTCCATGTATAGTTACGGTCGCGGCTTTGATGTTTGGCACTTCTACGCCAACTGAGCGCTTGCCAGGAATAGGTGCTTCCATGCGGATGCTGTGGGCGGCTAAATCCAGTTTCAGGTTGTCTTCCAGAGCCGTTAGTTTCGTTAATTTCACCCCCGTTGGCGGCTTAATAGTGAACTGAGTTACTCGCGGGCCAACATTGGCACCCTCTACCTCTACGTCGATATTAAAATTTGAAAATGTGTCTTTGATAATTTCGGCGTTGCCGGCCACATTTCCGGCGTCGGCTTTATCTTGCTTATCGGATAACAGGCTTAGCGGTGGGAACTGCCAGTCCGGATCGCTGGCCGTTATTAGGGCAGCGTGATCTTGGTCAGGCGCTAGTTTTTCAGCGGTATTTCGTAGGCTGGATAGCCGAGCGGGCGTATGATGCTCTACCGGCACGCCCTCGTGCAGCTGGAATCCAGGCGTAAGCTTCTTCTTTAGTGACGCCAAATCTTCGCTGGCCCCGTCTTCCTCGTCTTCGGTTTTTTCTCGCTTAAAAAGCGCCGACAGTTTCAAAAGCGCCTTAGGGTCTATGCCAAAAGTAAACATCAAAGCAAAAACGGCCAGCACAAAAAAGACTAAGGAAGATAAAAATTTGCCCAGAGCCCCTTCTAAACCATTGCCCAGGGCTTTTCCTACACTCCCGCCATGTCCACCAGCCAATTGCCCCGTAGCGGCATCAGTGTGCAAAAAGGCTGTGTGCATCCAACCTGCAAAGAAAGCGGTTAACGCCACCGCCCCGATGATTTTCGCAAATGGAATTCGTTGGTCTTCGGTCAGAAACTTAAGGCCACCTAAATATATTAATAGTACGGGGGCTATAATCGTGGCCACACCAATCCCGCTCCAAACTCCATTCCAAAGGTTTTTAGGCAACGGCGCGTTGATAAACAAGCCAAAGAATAACACTATGCCCAGAAGTATTAGGACAACAGCCGCTACACCGCGCCAAAAGCCAGAGTTTTGCTTTGGCTCTTTTTTGGTTTTGGCTTTGCTGCCGGCGGGCCGGCCCGGTTTTCGTTTTTTTGCCATTTCTAGATTGATTATACCTTAAGCGCCAAGCAATTTGATTGCCTTAACGTTGTCATAATTATAACACAATTATGCTTATGGTGTCAACTAGTCTACTCTGGCGTCTTGGTTGAGTAAGCGCTGTCTCATTTGGGCAAATCGGCGCTGTTGCTCTAGTGCAATCTGCTCGGGTGATTTTGGCGCATCAGCAGTCTCTGCCTGACCATTACCGTTGGCCTTGTGGGCGTCGTTGTTGGACTTTTCAGTCCTGCCGCCAACAACATTAACCACCGGTATGACTATTGGGCTGCGCTGTGTTTGCTCGTACAAGAAATGTGTAACGTAATCCTTAAGTTCGGCTTTGAAGCGGTCCAGGTCAACACGTTTAAAGCGCTGAGTTACTGCCCTTCTAAGCTCGGCGCGGAAGGCATTCATTAGCTCCTCGCTATCCTTCATATATATGAAGCCGCGGCTGATGATATCGGGGCTGGTTAACAGTTGGCCGGTTTTCTTATCTATAGTTAGCACCACCGCAACTAAGCCCTCTTCGGCCAGCAGTACCCGATCTTTAACTACAATACTGGAAACAACCGCCCCGGTTTGGTCTACCAGTACCGTACCATGCGGTACCTCACCGGCTTTTTCCAGCTTGTCCGGAGTAATAGTTATCACTTCCCCGTTGTCGGCATTAACGGTGTTAGCGCGAGGGATACCTTCTTCCAGAGCGATATTCATGTGGTATTTCTTAGCAGTATAGTCGCCGTAAATTGGCATGAAGAATTTTGGTTTGAGCAGTTTAATCATGTCGCGGTATTCCTCAATACTACCGTGTCCAGAAACGTGCAGCGGACCGGCGCCATCAAGCTCGTAAGTCTCATGGCGGTAAACGTGCACTCCCTTACGCAGCAGTTCATCCACCATAGAGCGTATTAGGGCGTCATTGCCGGTATACGGAATCGGAGTGCTGGATAGTATTACGGTGTCTTGTTCTTTGAGGCTGACGTGTTTATGGTCGCCCATACTCATCCGCTGCAGTGCCGAGTTTGGTTCGCCCTGACCACCGGTGCAAACTACCACCACGTCCTGGTCCTTCATGTTGCCTACGTTAGCGATAGGCACGAATGTGCCTTTTGGAATCTTCATGAAGCCGTTTCTAACAGCCATTTCAAGAGTGCTAATCATACTGCGGCCATCAAGTGCAATTTTGCGGTTGTGGTGGACCGCGGCGTTGACTATCATCTGGACTCGGTTAACGTTGGTGGAGAAAATTGCTACGAAAATTCGCCCGGGAGCCCGCTGCATGATATCCACGAAGCTTTTTTCAATGGTACTCTCGCTAGGGGTGCGACCCATACGCTCGGTAGTAGTACTTTCGCTCATTAGAAGCAGAACGCCCTCTTTGGATAGTTCTTCCAGGCGAGTCATATCTGTACGCTCATGGTCTAATGGATTGGGGTCCAAGCGAAAGTCACCGGTGTTAACTATGCGCCCAACTGGTGTATCAACTATTACCATCGTGCTGCCGGGAATGGAGTGCGTAACGCGTACCAACTCAATGAAAAATTCGCCCACTTTAAGCCGTTCGTGAGTGTCCTCATTCATGATTACGGTCTTGAGCTCAAAGCCCTCTGGCATTGGCAGACCAAAGTTCTGAAAGATTTCCTCTACCCGGCCAATGGTGAACCGGCTGCCGTAAACTGGCACGCCTGGGTATTTTGGTAAGATGTGTGGCAAACCACCAATATGGTCCAGATGGCCGTGAGTAATCACAAAGGCCCTTAGTTTTGATTTTATTTGATCCAAATAGGTGGTGTCGGCGATGCCATAGTTAATGCCTGGCAGATCAACTCCAAGGTCATTACCGCAGTCAATGACTATGGCGTCATTTTTATACTCAATGACCATAATGTTTTTAGAGCCACCACCGTCCATGCCACCCAAACCAATAATCCGTAGCTGTGGCCGATCATCTATTACATTGGCCCGCTGCGGTTTTTCGGCAGTTCCATTATTGCTATTGGAGGTGGCTGCATCAAGATACTGACTGGCTTTGCGGTTAGCATCTTGCACAGAGCGCTTCTGAGCCCTAAGGGCAGCGCCCCGGCTAACGTTCCTAATAGCGCTGCCGCCATTCTGCTTGGCGTTTGAAGGGGCCGATGAGCCCGGATTTCTAGCCCCACGCTGTTGGCGCTTGGGCTCGGAACCAGCACTAGCCCCTTGGGGTCTATTGTTCTGATTTTCGTTATTGTTATTGTTCATATCTTTAAATTTTTCCTTTCGTTAAAAAAGTTTTAGATTTCATAAATTAAATTTTGGCCAAAACCAGGGGGATTTTTTCAAAATCCTCTATCAGGGTTTGGCGCATGCCGCCGTTATATAGAGCGGCTGCTGGGTGGAACAGTGGCATATAAATTTGGTCTTTATACCTTTTGGGTTGCCCGTGCACCTTGCTAATTTGCAGGCCCGGAAGCAAGCTATCCATGCTGTGACGACCCAGCGTAACTACAATCTTGGGCTTAATGACCTCTAGCTGAGCCCTTAGGTACGGTAAAAACTCCATCTTCTCGCTGGGCAACGGGTCGCGATTGTTTGGTGGGCGGTACTTCACGATGTTAGTTATGTAAACGTCAGACCGCTTGAGCCCGATACCCTCTAGCATCTCATTTAAGAAGCGGCCAGCGGCACCTACGAATGGCAAGCCTTGCTCATCCTCATTCTTGCCTGGCGCTTCGCCGATAAATACCAACTCGGCGTCCGGATTACCATCACCAAATACTAGCTGAGTAGCCGTTCCGGCTAAATCAGCGCAGACCTTATCGTCTAAGATTTGTTGCTTAATTTTATCCAACTCCGCTTGCTTAGCTTTTGTCATTTTCGTTTAGTTCTCGATTTGCAGCTTTCATAGAAAGTTGCAGCCGACCGCGGTCGTCAATGGCTACAAGTTTCACGTTCACTTTGTCGCCCTCTTTAACTACGTCGCTTGGTTTTTCAACCCGCTGCTCACTCATTTCTGAAACGTGTACCAGTCCGTCTTTGCCCGGCAAAACTTGCACAAAGGCTCCAAAGTCCATGACACTAACTACCGGCGCGTCTCTATATATCTTGCCGACTTCCGGCTCCTGAGTGATATTCTCAATCCACTGCCGGGCGGCATCTATCGATTTCTTGTCGGGGCTGGCAATCATTATCGTGCCATCATCTTTGATATCAATCTCTGCCCCGGTTTCGCCGGTAATTTTTTGAATCATTTCACCGCCCTTACCAATTACCTCCCGGATTTTATCGGGGTTTATCTGCATAGTCTCAACTCGTGGAGCGTACGGGCTCAACTCTTTACGCGGTTCTGGCAATACACTGATCATATGCTCCAGAATTTTAGCTCGGCCAACCTTGCCTTGTTCGAGCGCGCTGCGTAATATCTCAACCGGTAAGCCATGGACCTTCATGTCCATTTGTAGGGCTGTTATGCCCTTAGCTGTTCCGGCCACTTTAAAGTCCATGTCACCTGCAAAATCTTCAGCGTCTGCAATATCGCTCATAATGTAGGGCTTGTCGCCTTCTAACATCAGACCCATGGCAATACCGCTGACCGGGGCCTTAAGGGGCACACCGGCATCCATTAATGCTAGGCAGCTAGAACAGGTAGCTGCCATGCTTGTGCTGCCGTTCTGGCTCATTATTTCGGTCACCGAGCGCATGGCATACGGAAATTCCGATTCTTCAGGCAAAACAGCCGACAGAGCCCGTTCGGCTAAATAACCATGGCCGATTTCGCGGCGTCCGGGTGATCCTAAACGGCGAACTTCACCTACTGTATAGCCAGGGGCATTATAGTGATGCATATAGCGGCGCTCAGTTTCGCGCTCCATGGTATCAACCATCTGCGAATAGCTTAAAGGGGCTAGAGTAACGATGTTTAGAGCCTGAGTCATGCCGCGTGTAAACAGGCTGGAGCCATGGGCTCTGGGTAGTAGACTAACCTCACTTGAGAGCGGGCGGATTTCATCCAGTTTCCGGCCGTCAGGACGGATATTTTCCGCTACGATCCCGGCTCGGACATCTTTATGCAGAGCCATTTGGAAGGCTTCATCATAATCTGATTTTAGGTCTTCAAACTCTTTACCAACTTTCTCCGCAAAATACTCGTGCATGCCAGTGCGCAAAACGCTGACTAGCTCATTACGCTCCGGATAAGCGGCTCGCAGGGCGGCTCCTAGTTTGTCCTCTAGCCAGACATCGACGGTCTTCTGGATTTTTTCATCGGGCAACACTAGGGTGTATTCCTGAGGTGTTACACCCATTTTTGCTATGAGCTCTTTTTGCAACTTAATTGCCGGCTGAATAGCCTTATGGGCATACGCTAGAGCCTCGGCGACCACTTCCTCGCTTACCTCTCGGGCGCCGGCCTCCACCATCATTATGGCGTCCTCGGTTCCGGCAACTACCAGGTCAAGCTCGCCAGATTCTAGTTCTTCTATGTTCAAAAATGCCTGCGGCTTACCGTCCTTCAAGCCAACTCGAACGCTGGCTACCGGGCCATCAAATGGTGCGCCCGTCAGCATAAACGCCGCGCTCATGGCAATCATGGCGATAGCATCAGGCCTAAAGTTGGGGTCCATAGACAGTACCGAGGCAACTCCCTGCACTTCGTGTCGATAGCCTTTTGGCCATAACGGGCGGATGGGACGGTCAATCAGACGGCCAATCAAAATGGCTTCATCGCTTGGGCGTCCCTCACGCTTAATAAATCGGCTGCCGCTAATCTTGCCGGCTGCATAAAACTTTTCCTCGTAATCAATCGAGAGCGGGAAATAGTCCATACCAGTAACAACATTTGGGCCCACCATAGCTGTGCCTAGCACAACCGTGTCACCGTAGCGGGCCAAAACCGACGCACTGGTTCTAAAACCAACGCGGCCAATTTCCAGGCTTAACTCCCGACCACAGAACTCTGTCGAAATTTTAATTATTTTTTTACCAAAGGGGTTTATGGTCTCTGCCATATTTATATTCCTTTCACGTTTCACTCGTGTTCAGGGTGCAAATATATCAGCCACTTGTGCTTGTTTTTACGTCTGGCAATATATCTGAGGCTCTGACCACGAATGGTTAATTTTCCTCTTAAAAGTGCACAAGCTTGTCCGCTAGCAGCGGCTTATAGTTTGGGTACTTTAGCGGCGGATGCCGAGTTTTTTGATTAGAGCTAGGTATTCTTCCCCGCTTTGCTCAGCGATGTATTTCAACAGTCTTTTTCGTTTACCAACTAGTTGCAACAGTGCTCGGCGAGCGGCAAAATCGTGCTTGTTCTTCTTCATGTGGTCAGTTAGCTCACCAATACGAGCAGTCATGATTCCAACCTGCACAGCAGGTGAACCGGTATCAGTCTTGTGTACTTGAAGATCAGATGTGATCTTCGCCTTTTTCTCTCTTACGATCATCTGTTAGGCACAATTGTAACACAGTAACCCATGTTTGGCAATTAGGTTTTTAGTGTTCTAGTAAGTGTTTCGTAGTCTAAATTATCCAAAGTCAGGGCGCCAGCTATGCCGAATTTGCCCACTTTAGTGCGGCGCAGATTTGAAAGATACGCCCCAGTCTTCAATTTATGTCCGATGTCCTCTGCCAGTGAACGAATGTAAGTGCCGCTGCTAACATGAACTGTGAATTTAAGTTTAGGGTACTTATAATCAACACTATCTAAGGAGAGAATCGTCGCTTTTCGGGGCTCCATTTTTACCTGCTTGCCCGCCCTAGCTAGTTTATACGCTCGCTGGCCGCCAACTTTTATGGCGCTATAGGCCGGTGGCGTTTGAGTAATTTCGCCTACGAATTTGTTCAGAGCATTATTAATATCGGTTAGTGATGGCCTGTGAACACTTTTTCGAACAATATCACCTTCCCTGTCGGCGGTAGTACTCACCGCACCAAGAGTTAACTCGGCTTCATAGACCTTGTCTAGCTTGCTAAATTCACCAGCTCTTTTGGTATAAGACCCCAAGACCAAAATTAAAAGCCCGGTGGCGGCAGGATCTAGGGTGCCCGTGTGCCCAACTTTAACTTTCCTGCCTACAGCCTCAGACACCGTACGCCGAACGCGGGCAACGGCGCCAAAACTGGATATGCCTTCTGGCTTATCAACTAACTGATAACCATCCATCCGGCTGATTATAGCTCTATTTAGGAGTTATTGTTAGAAACGACGTTGTTCGCCGCCGGTTTGAATGGCGGTGGAATAATTACTCCTTGAGCCGGCATTAACGGAGGAGGAAGCGGTGGTGGCGCCGCAGGTGCTGTTTGGTCATTTGGTGGCGTAGGGTGCAAATTATCGGCTAAGGGGGAAGCGTTTAGCGATTGCACCGGCGAACTCGCTGGATCAAACGGCGCCGCCAGTAGTGCACTGTCAACGGCACTGCGGGCGTCATCAACAACCGGACTGGCTGTCGGCGGCGGGATGCTCAGATTAGGAAGCTCATGTGATGGCGGCGTTACGTCCGGCGCGTGGCCTATCATGCCCCCTCTTTCACCTTGAGCCATGTTATCAATTCCCTCTCCTGCTGAATCCGCCCTCCATTCTGGCTGAGTATTAGCGGTAAAAGCGGTTTCCATCAATGGACTACCGTTAAGCGGCGACAGAAGAGTGTGCGAGCCAGGCATAGAACTTTGCCTTACCGGCTCTTTGGCCGGGGTGTACAGAGCACCGGGCGCAGGCAGCGGTGTAGTGTCGGGGCGTATTTGTGGTAATGAAGCTGCATTGCGAGCTTCTTCGGCCTGCTTCTTTGCCGTTTCGGCCTCTATAGCTTTTTGGGCGGCAATCTCGGCCAGACGCTTCAAGTTACCCTCGGGATCAATCATTATTTCGTTCGATGAAACATTCACCTCAGCCGAGTTTGTCGGACTGGCGATGTCATGCGAAACTTCTAGCGAGCCGTCAGAAGACTTGAGTTCCCCGGGTGGTGCAGCCGGTTTAGGGGATTTGGGCGGCTGGTTGTCCGGTGACCACGGCAGTGTTACAGCCGTGGGCGGGGGCTCTGGAGGTTCTAGCTTGCTGGCAATTAGTTGCTGATTAGCACCGGCGGCCATAAGCTGGGCGCTCATTGTCATAACTTTTGAAGAGGTTCGGTTATTTGAGAATCTAACTGTCTCGGCTACGATACCTGTCAAAAAAGCTGTGGCTATTTGGCCATCTATCAGATTAGAGCCAAAGGTTTCGCTCATAGCGGCTAACATTTCACTCAGGCTACTGGCCGATGGATCTTGCCAGTTTATTTGGCCAAGATTTGGCGCTTTGCCGGGGCCGGCGTTAATTGATACTACGGTTGCGTCATGTAAAATTCGTCCGTGGGCTGTGATGGCCGCGTCCAGTTGTTTTTGATCCTTAACTCCCAGTGCCAAAACAACTTCAACGTTATAATCACCTTGGCTAAAAACTAGGTCTTTTTCGCTCAGGCTGGTTTTGTACGGTGTTATAAAAATACGAACAAATTGATCTTCCACCTTATAGCGCAGCTTGTCAGCCTTAGCTTTGTCCAAGGATATTATAAAATCACGCAAGGAGTCAGTATTGGTCTCGATAGTCTTTTCCGGCTGTAAAAACTCAATTGTTGAGGGTACCTTGCCCGAAAAAACAGCGGTGGCATGCTTATTTAATTTATTGAGCAGTAGGGTCAAACCAATACAAGCCGCCAACTGATCCACCGAAGGATCAGTACTGACAGTTACGAGGATGTTGGTAGCTTGTTTTATCCGCTCCGCTACCTGTTGTTTAGCCTGCGCGTCCATATTGTTTTTTGTTTAAGAAGGTTTTTGTTAGCTAACTTCTTACCATCAGATTATCATTGAGCAGACCAATACGCAAGTAACTTTATGACCCTTTACAAACAGGGGTTACGTCTGTATAGTAGGGTTTCATGCCAATTATTAAATCTGCGAAAAAGCGCGTGAAGGTGGCCAACAAGGCCAATGCTCGTAATGCCAAGACCAAGCGCACAATGCGTGAGGCTCTTAAAGCTTTTAACGCCGCTGTCATAGCCGGCAATTCCACTCAAATTTCCAAGACCGAAAAAGAAGCTGTTAGTGCAGTTGATAAAGCTGCTAAAAAAGCTGTTATCCATAAAAACAAAGCTGCCCGCATAAAGGCCAAGCTAGCTGCACAGACTAAAGCCAAAGGTGTTAAACCAGCCAAATCTGCAGTCAAGAAAGCACCAGCTAAAGCGACAGTCAAGATAGCCCCCGCTAAAAAGACTGCTGCGAAGAAACCTACTGCCAAAAAAACTACTCCTAAGAAGTAGTTCTGGCAGTTACTTCTATAGGGATATTACGAAGTTTTTTAGGGCTTCATCTATATCCACTGCTGAAATTTTTGACTCGTAGTCTATAGTAGCAACCTCATTAACCATCTCGCCCAGGCGCTTAGTTGTTATCTTATTAGCTAAACCCTGGGCTTTGGTTAGCGGGTATGGATTGAGCTTAGCTTCCTTAGCTATCTGCGTAGGGTTCTTACCGGCTCCGTATTGAGCTAGCGCCAGAAGGTGCAGCTGCCAGATAATTAAAGCCAGTATGTTTTGGGGCTCTACCTTTTGAGCCCGCTGGTCTTCGTAAAGTTCTAGGGCTCTAGCTTTGTTGCCGGCAAAGGCCGCGTCCAGCAGGTCAAATATCTTACTCTGGGGCGTTTTTTCGGTTAATAAATCTATGGTTTGCCTAGTGATTTGGTGATTATATAGAGCCAGTTTTTCAAGCTCGTTGTATAAAATTGCTTGGTTTAAACCAACCCGCTCTACTAAATAATTGGCGTCTGAGGTGTTGAGTTTACTACCAATTTTATGAGCTTCTTCAACCAGCCAATTAGCCAATTGACGGCCGTCTAACTCCTTAAATTCTTCAAGCTGTGTCTTAGAGCTCAGAGTCTTGTAGTACGATGTACGCTTGTCCGGAAACGGTTCATAGATAATAAGTTCGGTGCTTGATTCAGTTGAGCTAATTATTTGTTCGATTTGCTCAGCCGCGATTTTATTAGAACCAAGTTCGCGTAACACCACCATTTTTTTGCTCGACAAAAATGGCAAGCTGGAAACCGCATCGATAATAACTTGGGCTTCCACGTCTGAAGCGTCTATGCGCTCAACTGCTAAGTCTCCATTTTCAACCACAAAATCAGACATCAACCGATTTAGACGCTTGAGCAGTAGAAGGCTATTTGGGCCAGTTAGAGTTACTGTCATTTGAGTTTCCTCGGCTGTTCTTGACAGTGAGGACAAAAGTGCGTGCCGCGGGCGGCAACTCGTGTTTTTCCGATTGTTGTGCCGCAACGTGGGCAGGCTTGGCCTTCTTTCCTGAAGACGTTGGCGAAGGTTAAATAGCTACCCTTTTTACCTTCTGAATCAACATAGTTTCTATCTGTGCTGCCACCCTTTTCAATGCTTAGGTTCAAGACGTCACGCAGAGCACTATAGAGGGCTACTAACTTAGCTTTTGGAACAGCAGAGACTGAGGTAGCCGGGTGGATTTTAGCAGCCCACAAAGACTCATCGGCATAGATGTTACCAACGCCGGCTAGAATAGTCTGGTCAAGTAGCACGGATTTGATGTTGCTGTTTTTGCGCCGCATTAACCTCAACACAAATACATCTACGGTAAAGTCATCTTCCAGGGGTTCCGGACCGAACTTTTTAAAGAAGTCTATCTCGGGTAGTTCTATGGTTGGAATGAGACGTACCCAGCCGAATTTACGCTGGTCGTTAAAATAAAGCTTACTGCCATTAGTAAAATCGATAGTTACTCTGGTGGATTTTACTGGCAGTTCGGCCACCAATTCTTTGTTTGGGTGCCCTGCCCCAAATCTTTCTTTCCCCACATAGATTAACTGGCCGGTCATCTTTAAATGAATTACCAGCGAGTACCCGGTAGAGAGTTCTATCATTAGCACTTTTGCACGACGTCGCACATTATTAATTTTCGACTTAATCATAAAACGCGCAACATCGGCTGGGGCATTTGGGAAAGATTTTTGCCAGTCGTGGTGAACATCGGCAATAACTAACCCGGGCAACAGCTTAGCTAGGCCAATTTTTATTGTTTCGACTTCGGGTAACTCCGGCATAGGCTAAATTATAAACTCTTAGACGCTATACTAGGTGGTGTAATATGGACAGCTTGCAGGAAATCTTAGGAACGAAGAACTTCACCCCGCCTGATGAAATTCAGGCACTGAAGGAGTATGTGAAGCGGCGTTATAAAAGCACCAGCTATGTTAAGTTGCAGCGTGACGCGATTATCCTAAGCGTTCAAAGCTCTGCCCTGGCCGCTACTTTGCAGCTGGAGCGCAACAGCATAATCGAAACGTGCAATTTAACTCGGAAACTAGTTATCCGCTCCGGTAGACAGTAGTTTACTTAAGGCAGCCTTTAGGCTTGAGAGGTCACTATAGTGAATACCTTTCATACCCACCGCCTCAGCACCTGCTACATAACCCTCGCGATCGTCAATAAATACACACTCCTTGGTAGATACGCCTAATTTCTCTGCGGTAAGTTGATAAGCCTCGGGTTCAGGTTTTATATACCCCAGCTCGGCCGACTCGACCAGAACATCGAAGTGTTCTCTTAATAACTCCGGGCTCATTCTACGCTGCAAACCACCACTGTTTACGTTGCTCAAAATTGCCGTTTTATATTTCGGCCGCAGTGACTTTATATAATCTAAAAGTTCATAATTAAGCTGTTCTGCTTCATGACTAACTTGCTGATACTGGTCTGGGGTTATACCTAAACGTTCGCTTATTTTAGCCCTAAAATCATCTACTGTGATTTGGCCTCTATTGGCCTGATCGAGTAGTGATTCAGTAAAATTATGGTCTTTTTTTGGATCGCCACCAGCGTAGCGATATGTTACATCAAAACCATCTCCAACCAGCACACCAAAAAAATCGAAGATTATGGCTTTAATCATACGATAACTATACCAGTGTTAGAGCTGGACGTTGTCTGTCAGGTCGTTATAGCCGGTTATTTGGTTCTGGAAGAGATCTTGAAGGGTTGATAAGTCGCCGGCTAGATTGCCAGCCTTAGGGCCGCAGTCAGACGCCCAGCGAGTGGCCAGTTTGTTACCTGCCTGGTTGAGCGTAAAGATATAACGATCCCCTGTTGGACACTGGCCAACATAGTCTGTGGTGACATCTTTATAGATTGATAGAAAACCAACATTATTTATAGCATGCAAGAAAACATTGTAGGCGTCCTGGGTGTTGGCAAAGGCGTAGTGGTTAATTACGGTACCACTGTAGCCCTGGATAATATCAAGTACCCGCTGATTTTGGTCTACGGTTATGCTAATTTGGCGATGAGTGTCATTGCCATTAATCATTCCATCGGTTGTCATATTGACGCTGGAGCCGGTTTTGGCATAGTCTGGCAGAGGTTTTAGAGCGTTAAGTATAGGAGCCGCTTTTTTGCTGCCGCCAAATATCAAAATAGCCCCGATAATTATCAGGAACATAAGTCCGGTAATCCAAAGTAAAGCTCGCATAATTAATTCCCACTCTTGGGACTAATAATACAATATTAGTGGATAATTATCAAGAGGCTAACTTCTTAGTAAACTCTTCCGGGTATTTATAGCTAAGGCGTTTGGCCGCCTCTTGCCTGCTAACCCATTCGTAACCTGAATGTTCTTCGCTTAGAACAATTTTACTGTTTTCCGGAATTTCGACTTTATAAATCATTAGGATCAGCCCAACCATATGGTCACCAACCGGCATGTCTTTAAAATTGGAAAAGATAGTAGTGAAGAATTCCGGATTGCTTACCTGATTTATACCGGTCTCCTCTTCAACCTCGCGTTGAAGAGTTTCCATTGCCGATTGGCCCTGCTGGATACGACCGCCGGGTATATCCCAATGCCTAGTCTGATTTTTCATGTGCCAATCGCCCGAATCGAGAACTAGTATTTCTCCTTTGCTGTTTGCAATTAGTGCCTTGAT
>CAZVAN010000018.1:0-10020 GCA_964625245.1 uncultured Candidatus Saccharibacteria bacterium
ACCCTCGACATTCTGCTTAAGAGGCAGACGCTCTAACCAGCTGAGCTACTGGCCCAAGACGAGCTCCCAAATTCTACCATGCCACCCCTGTTATGTAAATTGAGGGATTATTTGCCGGGAGTTGCATTTCCAGGGACGTTGGTTATCCAGTTAGGTACAGCCCTATGCAAGAATCCTTTTATCAGTCCATCCATCGTATCTCTTTGGCTATTTGTCGGAACATGATCGAACACTTGATAAATGCATAGGGTCGAGAATCCATCAAGCCGAATACCTAGAGCCCTCTCTAGAGTATCTAACCTGAACTTCTCACCTAGTGTCGGGACATCTGTCCCGGATGGGTTGGGCTGGCCATCCTCATAGCCAACATTATTCCTCATACTCAACTCCAGGAAGTTAAAGCCACTGGCGCTCTTAGCATTGTTTCCGCTGGCTCGATAATTGCAGCCGTCATTAGAAGGGTCCTTAGGATTAATGCCCACTACGTAAACCCTCTGGATCTTATTGGCGGGGTTAGGCACGTAGGCGGTCCCCAAATACACTCCTGTAGCTGTCACAGGAGAATAACCTGCCGCGTCAGGGAAACTATATATAGCCACTGGCTCTCCTAGGATCGGTGCTTTGTGGTGTGCATCCATGTCGATCGGTGTAACACTCTCGAAACCATGACCGGGATCCTTCCCGACTATCGGCTCTACTTCCAGAAGCGCAGCATCGTTTGCATCGTCCGGCGACATCGCAATGTTCTCTACACTAGCAATCGGTGTGAGCGGGTCGGTAATGGACGCCAGAGCATACTCGTCATTAGATGTATCAGCAATGTTTTGGTAGGGCCAGACATCATACGTGGAATTTCCAATGTTAGAGTCTGCTCTGAGGCAGTGCCCGGCTACTGTGGCTAGATTATCATTTCCCTTGTACGAGATTCTGTTAGTTGTACAAATTGGCATCCAGTTTTGGTCGCCACCTTTGTTGATCTGAGGCTTTGCCCGTTTTATAAGCAACAGCGCTGACTCTGAAACTTCTCGTCTGATTTCCGGACTAATCTTCATATTTCGGCCAGGCAGTTGGTCTGGGCTCAACAATCCATCGCCACTCAATTCTCCCCTGGATACGCCAATCAAACGGGAAGCAATATCGCTAACGCGCTTTAGCTCGGCCTGCTCGTGCGCAAGTTTCTGTTTGAGCTTGGTTATTTCTTCAGCACTCTTTGGTTTTGGAGGTTTTGGCTTTTTATCTACATGTACTGTCAAATTATGACTATTCGGACTTGCTGGCTGGGCGTTGGCGGATCGGGCAGTAGCGGCAGCCCCTAAAGCTGCAGCGGCGGTGACAGCAGCAAGAGGTTTTTTGTATTTTTCTATCATTTTTGTTTTTCAAGTTATCCTAAGCAGATTTATACCACTCTGGCGGACCATAAGCAATATGTGGCCGCAAAATTCTTGATAGTATAAAGAAGTGAAAATATTAAATGGTTCAGAACTAGCCGGATTTATTAAAGAGCGCCACGCTAAGCAGGTGAGGCAGCTTCGTGCCGCCAAAATTATTCCAAAGCTGGCAATAGTGCGGGTTAAAGACGACCCAGTTATCAATACCTACGTGCGGCTCAAGAAGCAATATGGCTCAGACATTGGCGTGGAAGTAGAAGTTCATACCCCGCAGCAGAGTGAGGCACCAAAATTAATTAACAAGTTAAGTAATGATAAATCGGTTCACGGCATCATAGTCCAACTACCCCTAATCGATGAAAGTGAGACTGACAAAATAGTTAATATTGTTGCTGCTAGCAAAGACGTTGATGCGCTTGGCGATAAATCTATCTTTGAACCGGCCACGCCGATGGCTATTTTGTGGCTGTTGGCCGGCTATAATGTAGAGCTCACCGGCAGAAAAATTTTGTTAATTGGACGAGGCAAATTAGTGGGTGCTCCATTGGAAAAGATTCTAAAAAGCTCAGGCCACAAAGTCGAAGTGCTAGACCGTGAAGTCAAAGACTTATCTTCTCACACCAAAGATGCCGATATTATAATTACGGCAACCGGTAGCCCAGCCGTTTTGTATCCAGCTATGATAAAGCAGGGCGCGGTGGTAGTCGATGCAGGCGTGGCTAGTGAATTAGGCAAGACAGTTGGTGATCTTGACCCGAGCGTCTATGAGCGCGATGACCTGACAATCACTCCCGAGAAGGGCGGAGTAGGTCCGCTGACCGTCTGTGCGCTATTTGAAAACCTCATCCGGGCCGCTCAAAAAACTAAGTAATTTTTGCTTGCACATATCGCCATATATCCGGCGGGATGGCATGATGAGCCACAGCCCGATAGTTGTAATCACTTGGAATTTGGTACTGATATTTTTGTAACTCCTGGTACTGTTTTTTAGCCAAATCCATGGCACTACGGGATTCTTTAATCTCGCCGACACACTCAAGCGGCTTATCGCCCTCTATCCCTAGGAGGTTCTTATAGGTAGTTTCGAGCTCAGGATCCAGTAGCAAGTTCTTGCCGCCGAACAGTTTTTCCAGATTTTCCCTTGGCACAAAAGGCGTTAGAGCCAAGAAGACAAATGCACATTTAGAACATTTGCCATCCCAAAAAAGGCCTGGACTGTCGTGCGTAAAAGCTCGATTACATGAGCTAAAAACATCGTTATATTTATCAAAGTAACTTTTTGCAAATAATTCGCAGATTTTAAGTTCGCTTAGGGGTCGAAGCAGAGAATAGTACCTTATGGAATTAGTAAAATAATGGTTCAGTAAGCTTTGAAAGTCTTTTTCAAACTCTTCGGATTTAGAGTACTGGTGATTTACCCACACGCCTTTATACTGCAGGGTCGGCTCGTTGGCGGAGGCTTCATTGGATACAACAACGTCATGTTTCCCACTCAGAATAGCCGTGACCACTCCGGCGCAAGCTAAAATTGCCGAAATAGGAACATGCCCGTTTAAGGCTCCTCCAGTATTATGGTCAAGTAAAGATTTATCCCAATTTCTCTCTACCCAATAGTGAGGCAAACCTACCCGCTCGACCAGGGGTGACAGTTGTTTTTTGTGTCCTAAACTCCAAGTCGATAAGTCGCCTACAGTATCTCTCAATGCCTCAACACTTACCAATGAATCTTTACCGCCGCCTATGCCAATTAGTAGACCATTCACCTCAAAGCTTAGTGGTTGGGTCGACTCAGTGTTGACCGGAAAACTAATTTTGGTCATTGGGTCCAGCTGATTTACGTAAAAAAACTCACCTAACCCCCTCTGATAAGTCTTATTTAGAAATTCAGCCAACTGGGTATCTATTTCACCAGCTTCAACTACAATTTCTGGCGGCAAATAAGCTTTAAAATACGAAACTCCAGCCACAAAAAACAATAGTTGAATAGCTCTATCTAAGGCTTTTGAATCGTAGGCAGTAAAGTCGAAGTCAAGAAAGTATGACTCTTTGAAAGTTAATTCGGAATCAAACCCATAGTAAAAATCCAGAGTCTTTTCTTGCTTATTGAACTCATAACGCTTGAATATAAACTTCTGGTATTGGCTCATAGATTATTTACTGCCTCCTTGAATTCTAATCCGCGCTCTTCAAAATCCTTAAACATGTCAAAACTGGCAGCTCCAGGCGATAAAATTACGCTATCTCCGGGCTGAGCGACCTCAAATGATTGCTTCACGATATTATTAAGATTATTGTCTTCAATGAGCTCATAATTTCTAAAACCGGCTTCATCCAAAGCTTGGGCCAATCTCTGGCCTATTGCTCCAATTATTAAAACTTTGCGTACATCATCTTTGTAATCCGTGAAGGCTCTGGCAAGAGAATCCAGCTCTAGCCCACGGTCAAAGCCGCCAACAATCATAACTTTGGTACCTTTTATGGCTTCCATGGCCGCTACAGGAGCCGAAAGTGTAGCAGCGAAAGAGTCGTTGAAAAATTTGACACCTCTAATTTCACGCACAAATTCTAAACGATGTTCTAAACCTGCAAAGTCAGTCAACACCTGTTTTATGGCATTCGTATCTTGAGTGACTTGCCAAACGGTGGTTACGGCGGCGCAAACATTTTGTAAGTTATGCTCACCGAGTAACTTCACTTCACCTTTATGGATTATTTGAGTTTCGTTGTCGCCAATTACTATCATTCCATCCTCTCGCACAAATGCACCCGGTTTTTTAAAGTACGGAATTTTATGTCCAAGCGAAGCCCGGGCTATCTGAGTTGAATATTTGTTATCGGCAAAATATATAGCTATATCTTCAGATCTCTGATGTTTAAAAATATTGGCCTTAGCGTCAAGATAGTCCTGCATACTTGGGTGCCAATCCAAATGCTCCTCAGTAATCATCAGACAAACTGCAATATGCGGACTGTACGATGCCGGCTTAAGCTGAAAATTAGCCAGCTCCCACACCACCCAGTCATCAGATTTTATGTATGGTAATAGGTCCAGGATTGGAGTGCCTATATTGCCGCCAATATGGATGGATTTACCACTCGATTGCAGCATTTTAGCAATCAATGTAGAGGTAGTACCTTTGCCTTTTGTACCGGTCACCCCAATAATATTTTTGCTTGGACAGTTCTCAGAAAATATATCGTAGGCCGTTGTGGCCTTTGCCCAGAAATGCTGATTATCACCAAAAACCTTCTGAAGATTAAAAATTGCCGTCGGTTGATAGATAATTTTATCGCAGGCATCAATACCGTCAAGGTAGCTTAAATCTTTAACACTTCCTCTCAAGCCGTGTCCCTGCGTATCAGCCAGAAATTGCAACTTCACTTTGTCTGAGCGCTGAGGAAAATTATCAGCCGGTTGCTCACTTACTATCAGATAATCATGCTCTGGGCCAAAATATTTGAAAGCGCTTTGGCCTTCTAAACCCCAGCCTACAATGGCAATCTTCATACCTATATTCTACCTGATAAGGGGTTTAGGCCAATTTTGATTTAACAAGTTCGGCCACTTGCTTAGGCGTCATCTCAGCTTTGACTATAAAGGCGCTAACATCCATATTTTTCAAACTTTCTGGGGCTTCTTGTTCACCAACGTTGGTTAGGATGATAACTTTTATGCTCTTACCCCAATCAGTTCGGCGCATCTTTTCCAGCATCTCATCGCCGTTCATCTCAGGCATCATCAGATCCAGGAGAACTATGTCTGGCTCCATCTCCTCGCACAGCGCTAGTCCTAGCTTGCCATTCTCGGCAATATCAACATGATAGCCCTCAGCCTCGAATTTCAGTCGATACATCTGGGCAATAGCTAGATCATCTTCAACAATTGCAACTTTTGCCATTCAGCTCAATACTACACTGGAACAGACTGACCGTCTAGAGGTGATTATGCTTAAGCGCGGAGCAAACAACTATTTTAAATGTTATGATATTTGCGATATTAGAGGAGATCTTTGCCAAACGTAAGTTTGGCATGGAGTTTTACATAAACATGTCTGACCCAGAATTACCAGAAATCTTTCCCGAAGGACTTGAGCATGTGGAAGTCGGTCCCAGCGCTGTGCCTGAGATACCAGCAGCTGACCAAGAACCCCCGGGGCTTGACCAGGCAGAGACACTTAGCGGGGCAATCGACTTAGAAGACGTGCGGGGACGGATTGATGCTATATATCAAGAGCAGCCACCTCCAGTCGAGATTTCACCTGACGACACTGACGGTCAGGCAATAAGTGACCCAGCCGTCACCAGTCCGGCTGGTAATGAATCTGAGAATAAAAAATCCAAGAAAGAAAAAAGCAAGAAGCCGACTGTCCGCGTTAGACCGGCAACGCCTAAGGACATCCCGCGCTTAACAGAAATAGATATGCAGCTCTATAGAAAACTTTATCTGGCTCAAGGTCAAGATTTGGATATACGGCGTAAAGAAGTAGAGCATATGCTAAGTAAACGCCTGGGTAACGCTGGAAAACTTATGTTAGTAACTGAGATAGACGGAGCGATTGAAGCCTTCATGACGTGCATGATTACTGATAAAGGACCGGAGGAGTTTGAGTCCTGGGAGAGCAGCACTAATGATGGCACACTTGACGGTGTGCACTCTCAGCAAGGGAAATATATTTATACGGTTAATCTTACCGCCAAGCCAAAAGCTACAGATGCTGGAGCTCATAATATGATGATGGGGAGGCAGTTAGGTCATATGATTGGTTCCGGTATTGACTCTGCTTATTTCGAGAGTCGGATACCTCTTTTTGGCCGGTGGGTAGAGCGCCGTCTCAAAGAGGCCGATACCAATATTGGCTCACTCTCAGATGATCAGCTAGACGAACTAGCCCAAGAATATTTTGAATCCAGAGTCACACTTAATGGCAAAGAAGTAAGGCGCGACCCAATGCTTAGAATGTATGAACAAATGGGAGCCAAGTCGGTAAAAGTGGTCAAAGGTGCTTTTGACGATCCTCAGTCTCTCAATTACGGAGTAGTCTGCACCTTAGACAATCCTGTGCCTACATGGCTCAGAAGGAAATCACTCAATTGGATAGTAGGAAAAACGGCCGGGGCAGTTCTTTCAAAACGTAGGATAGCCAACAAAATTTTCGGCTAAAAACATTTGCTATATAGACAATAAAATTGTATAATTTGCAAGTTGCATCCTCAACATATGGAGGGTTGAAACTTGAAAAAGCTACGGTTGAAACTGCCATTCAGCGATGTACTGCTGGTGGTGGCTGTCCTGTGGACTGTGGGAACAATGTTCTTCAGTCCGTGGGGAGAGGTCCTGCACCAGGTTACGAGCCGCGGGCTCGTGTTCCTGGTCCTGGGAGCTATGAGCGAGACGCTGTTCGTAGCCGGTCTCGTTTTGATCGGAGTGGGGGCGAGGAGTGCGCTGGCAAGCTCTGAAGGGCTTTTCGTGCTGGCGCTCAACTTCGTTCTCGCCGGCTTGCTGGCCTGGGCGATAAAAGGCCTCCACTTGGAGACTTACGCCATCAGCGGAGCCGGCGTGGCCCTCGCGCGATTCGGACCCGGAGGGAACGTAAGGCAGAAGTTCTCACGGACCTGGGCACTGCGCAAGCAGTTCAAGCCAATGCTTGCCCGGGCCAGGGAGTCCTGGTTGTGCCGCGTCGGCTTTTTCGTCAATGCGGTGGGTGCTGTCATGACGGCCGTAGTCGTCATTGCCGGAGCCCTGACGATCTTCCCCTGGCGCTCAGCCATCGGTTGGGTCCTCTTCGGCCTCTGGGACATCATGCTCACCCTCAAGCTGCGAATGGCCGTAATGGCCGCTTCGAGACAAGGAGGTGCAACGGGGGGTTGAACGCTGTACAGCGTTCAACCCCCTTTTGATTTATGTGTACAATGGTATAGTCTGAAAAAACATGAAACCCGCTAAGAGAACCAATCATTACAGCATAGAATTCGCTCATATATATACTGATGAGAAAGTAAATGGCAATCATTTTGACAGCCTAAAGCTGGCTCTTGATTTTTTGTCTATCGTTCAAGACTCTGCTTCAACCATGGTTCTGATTGATAACTACAACGCCCACAATAGAGGCTTTAAAACCGAATCATACCTGAAAGCTTTGGAAAAACGGGGGCTGCGCCCTGACTTTTATGCTTATGAGAGCGATTTGGTACCACTTGCCGAAATCTTTCTACATGCAATCGAGAAACCCAAAATCCAGAGAATGTATCGCTCTTATATCGAAAGAAAAAATAAATATCCGTGCTCCCTTTTGACGGCCACTTGGTATCTTGTGCGGCTTGGACACATAGACGGCAGAGCTATCTTACACAGAAACTCGGATTCTTCGCGCAGGCCTATAGCTACGGCGGATAGACTAATAAATATTCTGCCGACTGCCTTTAAAAACGTAGAGAAAGATACCCACAGTCTGATAAGTTATTCAGCTTTTAAAGATGCCCGCTATAATATCCAACCAGTTCTCTTTAAACAGAAAAATCCTGTTCGAAAAAGCTTTATGCTTGAGAATATAATAAATAATTAATCCGCTGATTATTGCTAGAATAAGCATATGCTTTTAGCGGCTCTGGCTGTCTTTGTTGCCTTATCATGTATTTTGCTTGGAGCCTTTGTGTTACTCCGCAATCTACATTCCCTTCTTTACTCTTCTTTTGCTGCCTTCTCAATATTATTCGGTCTGTGGATACCGGCCAATTTTTTCGGATCGTATTGGCGCCCTGACCCAGCTCTATCCTCGTTTTTTTATATGGATTTTGCACTCGCTCCGCTTCTAACCTTTTCATTGGCGATTTATGGGTTTAAATCCCTGGAGTATTATCTTCGAAAACGGATAAGGTTGAACAGAGTCATTTTCGCGGGAGCTTTTTTAGTAGCCCTCCTGGCTAGTATTTCAGCGTTTCTACATCTCGTTGTTAAACCGGCCTACGCTCCGGATAATGTTATGAGCATAAAACAAACTCTATATTATCCTTATATAATTTCCATACTCACATTCACGATAATTGGGTTGGCTACACTTCTGTACTCTACGTTCAAGTCCGATTCGATATATAAGCAACAGACACGGATTGTTTTGTGGGGCCTAACTGTTGCGGCGACGGTACTGGCGGTTTCAAATCTAATTTTGCCCAACCTAAAAATAGCCCAGGCTCTATCGTATTTTTCTATCTTGATAATGCTGCTTTCATTAAGCTACTCCATTATTAGGCACCGACTTTTTGATTTAAGGCTGGTGGTCGCTCGCTCGGCTGCCTATATTTTACTTATTACCACCTTGGCGGTTGTTTTTGCAGCGTCGCTTTTGACAGTTAGCGCTCTTTTCTTTCGCGATCAAAACGTTAGTGCCGGCATTAAGATTGTTTACTTGCTTGTATCATTGGCTATGGCGTTCACATTCCAGCCCCTAAAGCGCCTATTTGACAAAACAACCAACCGAATTTTTTACCGCGATGCTTACGACACCCAGGTATTTATCGGCCAGCTGAACAGAGGCATTGTGGTCAACCTAGAGATTGGCCCTCTACTCAACGATCTCTCCAGAATCATCGTTAATAACATGAAACTAGAGTACTGCGTCTTTATTCTAAAAGACTCCAGCGGCAGTGAACGCCTCTTCGGCCATAATCCAAATACGGGCAAGGATGAGGTTAACTTCCGGTTTCTTACATCAGTCAACCGCCATAGTAGGATTGTAGTTCTAGATTATGCCGAGCGACTCATACCTGAGCAGAAGGAAATTCTGGCTCGCAATCAGGTGGGAGCCATAGTAAAGTTATCATCCCACAACAGCTCACCCACGAAAGAACATGAAGGTTTCATGGTCCTTGGCATCAAAAAAAGTGGCAACGCCTATCTAGGTCAAGATGAAACAATGCTTAACACAATCGCCAACGAGGTGGTTATCGCCATTCAGAATGCCCTGCAATTTGAGGAGATAAAACAGTTTAATATAACTCTTCAAGAAAAAATCGATGCTGCCACTAAGCAGCTTAGGAGTGCTAATTCTAAACTCAAGGAGCTGGATGCTACTAAGGATGAATTTATTAGCATGGCCAGCCACCAGCTTAGAACTCCCCTTACCACCATCAAGGGTTACCTGAGTATGATTCTGGACGGTGATGTTGGCAAAATTAAAACCGATGAGAAGGATCTAGTTCAGCACGCCTTTGATAGCGCCGAGCGAATGGTCTATCTGATAGCCGATCTGCTGAACGTCTCCAGGTTACAATCAGGAAAATTTGTCATAGATAACAAACCCACCAACCTGCCGCAGGTGGTGAAGGGCGAGGTGCAACAGCTCAAAGAGCAGGCCACCAACCGAGAGATTAACATGAACTATATACCTCCTAAGGAGTACCCAACGCTTAACCTAGACGAGACTAAGATACGCCAGGTAATTATGAATTTCCTGGATAACGCTCTCTATTACACCCCTAAGGGCGGCGAGGTGACAGTAGAGCTATCGGCTACCGGGGAGAGTGCTAGCCTTACAATCACAGATACAGGGGTGGGGGTGCCTAAAGCTCTGCAGCACCATCTGTTCACTAAGTTCTACCGGGCGGAGAATGCTAGGAAGATGCGGCCAGATGGCAC
>CAZVAN010000018.1:10120-11814 GCA_964625245.1 uncultured Candidatus Saccharibacteria bacterium
CTTGACAATAATTAATGCTTGTGGTAAAGTATGGACATCCTCGCTTAAAAGGCGAAGAGGTGGAAAATCTCGGAGAGGCGCTGAAGGTAAATCCTTCACTAAGCAAAGCCTTTTTATAAGTTAAGGGGAGTAAACTTAACAATTTGAAAAATCCAAAAGGTCTTAGCAATAAGATCTTTTGTTAGTTTGCTCTTCTAAAATATTAAAGTTCTTTGGAAGCAAACTAGATAGTTATGGGTCTTTAAGCCCGCTTGAGCATTTTTTGCTCGCGGTTTTAGACCAATAATCGACTACCTATTCAGATCATTCCTATGCGTGCCTTTGAGCAAACCGGGTTGTGCAAATTGGCGGTGAAAATCTCGCCGCTAACTTGCACGACCCGGGCGTTGGGGTGATCGCTCAATGTCCGGTTTCCTTGTCCTCGATCACAGAAAGGACTGATGCAAGATGCGTTTCCTGCGCAATTTGCTCGTCCTGACCTTCGTGGTCGGGGCGTTCTACGCAGCACTGTCTGCCGGTATCGCTTCGGCAGCACCCGCAACATCCGCTGCTCCCGCAGCGGCAACGCATAGCCAACTCGGCTACTGCGGTCCACCGTTCACGAGCAAGGCGAGCATGATTGCCTGGCTCGAGGCGAACCCGCAGTGGGCAGCTCGAGCAGAGGCCTACGTCAAGCGCTACGCGTACTACCACATCCGCTCGGACCAGACGATCATCGCCTGGTTGCAGATGCCGAACGTGAAGTTTCGGCGTGCACCGAACGGATACCTGCTGACGCCCGGAGCCTTCGGGCAGCCGGCGAACACGGGTTGCAGTGCCGATGGAAGCCCGCAGGGCACGAGCGTCCATCTGGATGCCTCGAATGTCCCCGGGCTGTTCTGGTGCAACGACCCCACCGGGCCGGGCTACGACTGCGTCATGCTGGCGAAGTACTACTGCCGGAACTGGGTCCACGGACCGATGGCGTTCCCGAAGCCGTACACGCCTGCCAAGAAGCCGAGTTCACCGAAGTACGGTCCGATCACGATCTCCAAGTCGTGTGAGGACGTCACGATGCACCAGCTCTTCGGCGGCTGTCCGACGAACACCTTCCGCTTCCGGGTTTCAACCCCGGGCAACAAGCAGACGGTGACCTTCAACCCGGCACCGGGCTCTGTCTCGGTCCCGGCGGGCAATTGCCGCGTTGGTTCGGTCGTCACTACGACCGAGCTGGCGACGTCAGGCTGGAAGGTCGTGTCCTCGAACGGCAACCCCAAGCAGACGCTGACATGTACCTCAAAGGGCGCGCTCTTCAGCTACAAGAACATGGAGTCGACCGTAGCCGTTCCGACGGCGCCGGTCACGGTCTCCAAGAGCTGTGAGGACGTCAACGAGAACCAGCTCGTAGGCGGCTGTCCGACGAACACGTTCACGTTCGTCGTCACACCGCAGAGCGCCTCGGCGACCACGATCACGTACAACCCCCAGCCAGGCACGACCGATGTGCCTGCCGGGAAGTGCGTGGTCGGCATGACGGTCACCGCGGTGGAGCAGCCGATCGCCGGCTGGAAGGCGGCACCGGGTACGTCCAGTTCCCAGACGCTGCCGTGCACCTCGAAGGGTGCCCGCTTCGTCTTCAAGAACATGGAGCTCGGTTCGTCGACACCGACGTGTCCTGCCGGGCAGACGGGGACATACCCCAACTGCACGACGCC
>CAZVAN010000018.1:11914-21583 GCA_964625245.1 uncultured Candidatus Saccharibacteria bacterium
CGACACCGACGTGTCCTGCCGGGCAGACGGGGACATACCCCAACTGCACGACGCCGGCACCGAGTCACTCAATCGTGATCAGCTCGTCAACCACCCTGAACGACATTCCCGCTGCGGTTCCTGGAACGTCGCCGACGGCGCCGAACCAGTACTTCAGCCTGACCTCGACCGATGCCGCCACCATCAAGGTGGATCCCGGCATCGTACAAGTGGCCCAGTGCGGACAGGCGTTCCAGTCCGGAACCCTGCAGTTCACGGCGGCAGCAAACGGTTCGTTCTGCCTGACCTTCCTGGGTCCGAGCGATCCGTCCGCGACGACGACTCACATCGTCATCACGGCAGCGATCACCGATTCGTCGGGAAAGGTCCTCGCGAGCGACAAGTTCACTGAGGACGCGACGATTACGCATACCGCCGGCAATCGCCCGTAATAAAGGAACGGGCACAGGATGAGGTAGTCGATTCAATTGGACTCCGTACGCGCGAGCGTACGGAGTCCACTCATCCACTTAAAGTCCAATAACTATCTAGTTTGTATCAACATTCAGTAATCAATTAAGTGCGCTCATTCGAAAGGAGATTGACTATGAAAAGTCTTTCTAAAATAGCTGCTGTTGCTACCGGCCTTGTTGCCGTAGCTGCTCTCAGCATGTCTCCGGTTTTCGCCGCTAGTCCGGGCCAGCTTGCTGGTGGTACGGGTCTTTACCTGGCTAAAAACCTGACTCAAAGCGGTTCGTACGCTAGTTCTATAAGTGCTGCTTGTGGTGACGAAGTTCAGTACAGTATGATGCTGAGTAACGTCGAGTTTGGCGATCTTACTAACGTAAAAGCCAGCGCCACGCTGCCGAGCACCGGTGGAACGAGTACTTTCACTGCTACTACCGACCTTGGTGGTGCAAGTGGTACTTCTGACTCTACTACCGTTAATTTAGCCTCCGGGAGCACCATTAGTTACGAAAGTGGTTCTACCAATCTTTACGATGGTAGCGGTCACCTAGTTCGGACTCTGCCTGATGGAATTACTTCCGGCAATGTCAATATTGGCACCGTCAGTGGTTCCACTACTGAGTTCGTAAACTTCAAGGCTCAAGTTAGCTGTTCAACACCAGCTCCACTAACCTTCACCGCTACAGCTACCGCTACAGCTACCGCTAACGCAACCGCTAACGCAACCTGCCCTCCGGGACAGGGTGGTGCGAGTGCGACAGTGAGTGCTAGTGCCTCAGCTACGGCTACCGCCAGCGCCACCTCCAACGTGTCCCAGGCTGATGCCGACCAAAAGGCTCACGATGCGGCCACGCAGGCTGCTACGCCAAGCGCGCAGGCTGGTGCTCAGGCTAACGCCAACGCTAAGGCGCAGGCCTCGGTGAAATGTTCCTCGGCTGTCGTAACAGCTGTTTCGACTCCGACGGTCAACAAGACTCTACCTAACACCGGTCCTGGTGATGTTCTAGGTCTGTTCGCTGGTGCTTCTAGCATCGGTACCGCCGGCCACTATTTTGTGGCTCGACGTCGACGCTAAGCTATCAACCAAAGCATATCTTGTGGATAAGCGCTTGCGCTTATCCCGAGATTATGCTAAGGTTATGGCAGTTCAACAGAGCACACGTGACTGGCCGCTCTCAAACAAAAATCTTAATTTAAACCACAGAATCCCTTGTTAGCTTTGGTGAGAGAAAGCGGCGGGGGATTTTTGGTATCTAAGAAGTAGCCGTGCTAAAATTCATCTGTTCCGGTCCCATCCATAAATCCCATTTGTGGCAGAGGACTTGCCCCAAACGGGGTCCCATCGTCTAGCGGCTAGGACACCGGGTTTTCATCCCGGCAACAGGGGTTCGATTCCCCTTGGGATCACCATGAAAAAGTCTCACATAAAGTGGGACTTTTTCATTGGTGGTCCCAACTGGCATTTGGTCTACTTATTTGTCATACTTATCACTAGTAAGCGTTATCAAAATAACGGGTGGGACCAAGCTTGTCTTTTAATAAAAAAACAATCAAAGAAATAGATCTTCACGGTAAGCGGGTATTGCTGCGCGCTGACTATAATGTGCCGGTTGAAAAAGGCCAGATTACGGATGATTACCGCGTAAAGCAATCCTTACCCACAATTAACTACATCCTAGAGCAGGGTGCCAGTTTGGTCATAATGTCACATCTTGGCCGGCCTAAAGGGCCGGATGATAAAGAAGCCAGCCTAAAGCCGGTGGCTAAACGACTGGGCGAACTGTTGGATAAGCATGTGGAATTTGCGCCTGACTGCGTTGGTGAAGAAGTAAAACAGTTAGCCAGAAAATTGGAGCCTGGACAGATACTGTTGCTTGAAAATCTTCGCTTCCATCCGGAAGAGGAAAAAAACGACGAGAAATTCGCTAAACAGATTGTTGAAGCCACCGGAGCCGAGATTTTTGTGCAGGATGGGTTTGGCGTGGTACACCGAGCGCACGCCAGTACCGATGCTATCGCCAGACTGCTACCGGCGGTAGCCGGGCTGCTGCTTGAGAAGGAAGTGGATACTATAACCCGGGTTATGGAGGAACCAGCCCGGCCGTTTGTGGCAATTGTCGGTGGAGCAAAAATAGCCGATAAAATAGATATCTTGAATCGGTTAATCGAAATAGCCGACTGTGTAGCCGTAGCCGGGGCCATGGCCAATAACTTTTTAGTGGCCAAAGGGCATAAACTTGGCAAAAGTCTGGTAGATAAGGCCGACGTACCAGAAGCTAAGAAGATTATGAGCAAGGCTAAAAGGGCCGAAAAAGACCGCAACTTCAACTTCCTGATACCGGTCGATGGGGTAGTCTCCACCAACATTGACGGCACCAAGCCAACCCGGATAGTGGACATCAACAGCTATTCTCTAGCGGATATAGAATCCTATCCCAAAAAGCCGGAAAGCAAAAGCTACTCCGTAGCGGCCGATGAAATGGTGCTGGATATTGGCCCCCTCAGTGCTTATCAGATTGCCGGAGCCGTGAAGATGGCAAATACCGTTGTCTGGAACGGTACTTGTGGCGTGACTGAGACTAAAGGTATAGCTGGTGCTCATGCGCCCTTCGAGCACTCCACCCATATTGTTGTTAGCGCCATGATTGGGCCAAGCAATAAGCATCAAAACAAACCATTCACACTAGTTGGCGGCGGCGATACTGTCGGTTATGTTGAGCAGCAAGGTCTTGTTTCCGATTTCAGCCACGTTTCAACCGGCGGTGGGGCCAGCTTAGAGCTGATGAGCGGCCATCAACTACCGGGTGTTGAAGCGCTTTGGAATAAGGACTAAGAGCTTTTGATGTACAATAAGCACAAGAGGAATAACAGATAGATGCGAAAGATTATCATAGTCGGAAACTGGAAGATGCATCTCAACACTGGGCAGGCTAGCTTACTAGTGCACCGGCTGCAAGAGAATGTCAAAATCTACCGGGACATTGAAGTAGTGCTGGCTCCCAGCATGCTAGTCCTTCAACCTTTGAGTCTGCAAATTGACCACCGTAAATTCCGCTTGGCTGCCCAAAACGCCTATTTTAAAGACGAGGGCGCCTACACTGGTGAAGTTAGCTTTACTATGCTGCGTGATTTGGTGCGTTACGTAATTATCGGCCATAGCGAACGCCGCCATGTATTTTTGGAGGATTTACCTATGATTCGCGACAAAGTGGCTGCCGCTTTCCGCAACGAAATCACGCCGATACTCTGTGTTGGCGAAACTCAGCAGGATAAAGAAGATGGTGAAACCAAGCAAGTGCTCCATGACCAACTAATGACAGCTCTAGCTAATCTTACCGCCGAGGAAGTGGGCCAGATGGTGATTGCCTACGAACCGGTCTGGGCCATCAGCAGCGGTGCCGCTGATTATAAGCATCATGAAATCCCCAAGCCAGGTGAAGTTTCATCGGCTGTTAGTTATATAAGAAGCTACGTCAAAGACGTGTTTGGGCCAGACCCGGCTAGAAGTTTGCGAATAATTTATGGAGGCAGCGCCAGTGCCGATATGGTTGGCGGTTACCTGAACGTTAAGGGTGTTGACGGTTTTTTGCCCGGGGCGGCCAGTCTGAACTACCGCAGCTTCACAGACATCATAGAGGCGGCTCATAGATGGCAGCGGCAGGCTGAAGGCAACGACGATGAGTGACGAACCAAGTAAAGTATTTGATGTCGCAAGACCCAGCCACGTCAATCCAGATAACACCTCGCGGCCAATAATCCCTGGTCACCATCCTTCCATGCCCGACCCAATGATGCGACCCAAACCACCAGCCCCGGAACCGGCGCCAACGCCATCGGTCTTAACTCCGCCAGCCTCAACTCCCGGAATAGTTCTGCAGCCGGGTCGTCCCATAACTCCACCAACTCATGAGCAAGAGCATAACTCTATAACAGAGCATCATCAAGCTAAGGTTATAGAAGTCAGCGATAAAGCCCGGATTGAGATTGCTGCCAGCGAACCTAAACTACCCGAGGTATCTCAGCCGGAGACGCCGCAACCTATTGTGCCAAGTGCGATGCCTCACGAGCCAGCACCTGGCATAGTTAGTGCCTCACCAGCAGTCGTAGATACGCCAGCCTCTAACTTTGTTAGCTCGACTACCAGCCCGGGGGGCAATGTTATAGCGCCGGCTGCAGTACCGCCACCAACGCCACTACCGGCGGTTGACACTCCCATCTCCGCCCCAACCCCGACTGCCGAGCCGGTAGTTCATCACCAGACGCTACCAATGGGCCATCCTCCAGTCACCGGCGCCGGGCGGTTGAAGCACGTTGTCCTATGGCTATCCGTAATTCTTTTTTTTGCAGCCTTTGCCGGCTATCTGGCAATTGACGCTGGCTTTGTTAGCTCTCCAATCAAGCTGCCTTTTCACATTTTTGATCGCCAAAAATAAACTCCTTAGTTTGCTAGAATGTTTAGGTGCAGGAGACATTACTCAAAGGGCTTAATGCTGAGCAAAAAAGAGCAGTCGAGACCACTGACGGCCCGCTTTTGATATTGGCCGGGGCCGGAAGCGGTAAGACTAAGACGCTGACTCACCGCATTGCTTATATTCTGGCCAACCATAAGGCTACGCCCTATAACATTCTGGCCGTGACTTTTACCAACAAGGCCGCAGGTGAAATGCGCGAGCGCGTTGCTTTGCTCGTGCCTGGCAACTCCGGCAGCCGGACCTTTATGCCGTTCATGGGAACTTTTCACAGTATCTGTGTCAGGATTCTTCGCCAGGACGGCGAAAACTATGGCGTCGCTCGTAACTTCATAATATGGGATGAGGGCGACCGGTTGGCGGCTGTTAAAAGGGTCAGCAAACAACTCAATATTGACGAGAAAAAATTTCCGCCGAGATTGCTTAGCTCACTAATCAGCAGCGCCAAAAACGAGATGGTCAGCACGGCCGAATTTGCTCAGGTTGCCGGAGATACGCCAGCTGCTGCGGCCGCCGCCAAGGTCTATCCGCTTTATGAACTAAGCCTAAAAGACTCCAACGCCTTAGATTTTGACGACCTTATTGGCAAAGCTGTAGGCCTGCTAGAAAAATATCCGGATTTTAGAAAGAAATGGCAGGACCAGTTTAAATACATCATGGTTGATGAATACCAGGACACCAACTCGGCTCAGTATAAGCTCATAAAACTGCTAACCGGTCCTCATAAAAACATCGCTGTAGTAGGCGATGACTGGCAAAGTATATATTCTTGGCGCGGTGCTGATTACCGCAATATCTTGAATTTTGAAAAGGACTATCCTAAAGGCTCAGTCATCAAACTGGAACAAAACTATCGCAGTACTAAGAATATCCTTGATGCTTCGCATAGCGTTATATCGCAAAATACCAGCCGCAGCGATAAGAAACTTTGGACAGCTGCAGGTGCCGGTAACCCGGTGCAGATTATCCCCGTCAGTAGCGAGCGGGCTGAAGCCGAAACTATTTTGCGGCGGATACGAGTAGCTGTGGATTCTGGCTCGAGGAGTCTAAAAGATTTCGCCGTACTTTACCGCACCAATGCCCAGAGCCGGGCAATTGAAGAGGTTTTTGTGCACCACGGACTGCCTTACCGGATTGTCGGTGGCGTGCGCTTTTATGATCGCAAGGAAGTTAAGGACATTATTGCCTACTTGCGCCTAATTTATCAGCCAGAGGATACAGCCAGTTTTAACCGTATCGTCAATGTACCGGCTAGAGCAATTGGCGCCAAATCGGTTGAAAATTTTAATACCTGGCGGGCCAGCCGTGGCTACACTCTAGCCGAAGGCCTGAGCAATGTAGCTGAAGCCACCGAGTTAACACCCAAGGCCCAAAAAGGCTTTGCTGAACTGGCCCGCTTGCTTTCCACTTTCCGGGCGCAAATGGACGAGTTGACGCCGGCTAGTCTAGTCGACTCGCTAATCCGTCGGATTGACTACCTGCGCTTTTTGGAAGACGGCACGCCGCAGGGCGAAGCTCGCATCGAAAATGTTCGAGAGCTGCTGAGCGTGGCGGCCGAATATCAAGATGCCGGTCTGTCTAACTTTCTGGAAGAGGTAGCCCTGATTAGCGACCTGGACGGCGCTGATTTTGGTAATGACGCCGTGATGCTGATGACCTTGCATTCCGCCAAAGGCCTGGAATTTCCTGTGGTCTATATAACCGGGCTGGAAGAATCCATCTTCCCCCACAGTCGAGCGCTTTATGACGCTAACGAGCTTGAAGAAGAGCGGCGGCTAATGTACGTCGGCATGACCCGGGCCCGCGAGGAACTCATACTAACTTACGCTGTAGAACGAATACTATACGGCGGACGGCAGCACAACCCACCCAGCCGTTTTTTGTCCGATATCGATGGCTCGGCACTGTCCCAAACCCTAAGTTTTGATAACCCGAGTGCGAATGCAGGCATTGAGGAACCCCGCTACGTTTTGGAGCTAGTTGAGGGTGATGCTATCAAACACGACCTCTTCGGCCAGGGTACAGTCATGGAAATCGAGGGCGAAACAGCCACCATTTACTTCAAAGGCAAGGGCACTAAAAAGTTAAATATAGCGTTTGCCCCCATCGAGAAGCTATAGCAATTACGGTCTAGGTTGAGCCATTTTGGTATAATGTAAGTTCGCTGGTTTGGATAGAACATAACAGAGAGGGACTAGCCAGCGTGCCCGTTTTTATGAGATTTAGAAACATTTTTTCGCGGCACTATAGCAAAGCCCACAAAGCCGGCCGGGTACATATCTATAATCGACCATATATAATCCCAATTATGGGACTTTTTGTAGGGGTCCTTATTGTACTTGGGATTTTGATTATTAGAGGTGGCTCACCTCCTCGCCCATATGACTCGCACATCGTCTTTGTGTTTGATAATGGCCAAAAACAGACAATTGATACCAGAGTAGCCACGGTCGGCGATTTAGTTAAGCGCTTGCCGCTGCACCTAATTCCAGAGGACGTGATTGAGCCATCGCTCGATACCAAGATTGTGCAGGATAATTTTAGGATTAATGTCTACCGAGCGAGGCCGGTAACAGTGGTGGATAATGGGGTGAAAACCGTAGCTATAACGGCCCAAAAGAGCCCGCGTGTAGCCGCCCAGGACGCTGGGATTACTGTCTATCCGGAGGACAACACCAGCTTTGTGCAGGGCGATATCAGTGAAAACACTATCGGTGAACAGGTGGTAATTGACCGGGCTACGCCAGTAGCTCTTACCCTATATGGTACGCCGCTAACCGTCAGGACTCATACCAAAACAGTTGGCGACTTGCTTAAAGAAAAGCAGGTTAAACTGACTAAAGACGATGTGCTAGCACCGGCTGCCGATACGCCTATAACGCCCGATATAGCCGTGGCCGTGGTTCGAAACGGAACACAAGTGACCACAGTTGAAGAACCAATCGCTCCGCCTGTTCAGTATGTTGATGATGCCAGTTTAAGTTTGGGTGCCACCGCCGTCCGCCAGCCAGGCGCAGCTGGTAAAAAAGTGGTTACCTACCAGGTTATTACCCAGAACGCTATTGTGACCAGTAAAACCGTTCTACAGTCAGTTGTCACCCAAAATCCGGTGCCCCAAATTGTAGCTAGAGGCACGACAGTTTACGTGATTGGCGACCATGCGGCGCTAATGGCCACCGCAGGAATTAGCCCCGGCGATTATGGCTACGTGGACTACATAGTAGGTAACGAATCTGGCTGGTGCCCTACCAAAGCACAGGGCGAGCATTACTGCTCCACTGTGCCGGATAATCCCTACACGCCCTATGGTTATGGTTTTTGTCAGGCAACACCCGGGTCTAAAATGGTTAGCGCCGGAGCCGATTGGGCGACTAACCCAATAACTCAGCTGCGTTGGTGTAGCGGCTACGCCACTACACGCTATGGTGGTTGGGCTGGAGCTTACAACCACTGGGTTGCCTATCATAATTGGTAGTAAATCGCCTGGCAGTAGTACAATCAAGGCATGCTTAATCTGAGAATCCGCTACCTACTGTTTGCTAATTATTTGAACCTTTTCGCCTTTGCCTTCTTTACTCCGCTATATGCTATTTTTGTTTTGGGGCTTGGCGGAAATGCAAAAACTGTTGGTCTGACATCCGGCGTAGGGGCGTACGCTGCGGCACTAATGATTCTTTTTATCGGGAAGTGGGAAAATAGCCAAAAACACAAAGAGCGCCTGGTAGTGACTGGCTTTTTCTGGCTGGCCGGCGGCGCAGTAGCTTATATACTCGTGCATCATATTTGGCAACTGTTTGTCGTACAGATATTTAATGCCATCGGTACAGGCTTATTAGTACCGGCCCTTCGGAGTACCTATGCCGAGTGGGAGGATAAGGGCAAGGAAACTCAAGAATGGGCCTTTTGGGAAGGCGGCAACCGTATATTTATAGCAACCGGGGCCATAATTAGTGGGTTTATACTGAGCTCAGTAGGCAGCTTCAAAGGACTTTTCGCTTTTATGGCAGCTATCCAGTTTGTAGCTGCCATAGTATCACTTAAAATCTTACAAAAATGATCCCGGCCAAAAAATCTTTGGGTCAGCATTGGCTGACTGACGTTGAAGCCCTGGAGGCAATTTCTGAGTATGCCGAGATTGGCCCAAAAGACACTGTTTTAGAAATTGGCCCCGGCTTGGGACACCTTACAAACTATTTAGTAAGGCAGGCATCACACGTTATTGCGGTTGAGCTGGACGAGAGTTTGGCAGCTGAGCTGCCAAGGCGGGTGCCAGCTGATAACCTGAGTGTAGTCCAGGCCGACATCCTGGAGTTTGATTTAACGCAGTTGCCAATCAGATACAAAGTAGTTGCCAATATCCCGTATTATCTAACCAGCAATCTGATGCGGGTATTATCCGAGTCATCCAATCCGCCTCACTTAATGGTTCTGTTAGTTCAAAAAGAGGTGGCCGAGCGGATTGCTGCCGGGCCCGGGCAAATGAGTCTGCTGGCAGTCAGTGTACAGATTTACTACCGCGCAGAGCTTGGTATAGCGCTTCAGGCCGAGCTTTTTATTCCACCACCCAAAGTTGATTCTCGAGTAGTCATTTTAACGCGTCATACTAAGCCGTTATTCCATAATTTGGATACCAAAAACTTTTTTAGACTAGTTAAGGCCGGTTTTTCCGGGCGCCGCAAGAAATTGCGCAGTTCCTTATCGGCTGGTCTGGGTATCCCTAAAGAGCAGGCTGACGAGCTGCTTGTGAAGGCCT
>CAZVAN010000019.1:0-21350 GCA_964625245.1 uncultured Candidatus Saccharibacteria bacterium
ATTTGAACCAGGGACCAATCGGTTATGAGCCGACTGCTCTAACCACTGAGCTACATCCCCTCGTCGGGCTACGACCTAATGAGTTTAGCGTAAATTAACTTCTGAATAAACTAATTTACGCTTAAACTTTACGGTCGTGCCCTCCTCTCAATTTCGTGAACAGCAATGCTTGGTTCCCGAAATTGTTGAATTCATTATCTCTTGGAGCTTGTAGTTTTTCAAACTAAGGCGAGGGACCAGATGACCTCGACTGTTTGAAAAACTAGGAGGAAGAGTTGGCAGAAGCTGAAAGTAAGCAGATTCATCTTGCGTATGGAAGCTGGTAGCCAACACTGACGATATAACAGAGATAGTGAGCTATAATAATGCTGTGCGTAATGAAATTCTGGCTTATGCAAAAAGTTTCCTGAACTCGTTTCGGGATATCCGAAATGTAGTGCTTTATATATTTGCCGTAATAGTGCTAGCTATAACCTGGAGCAGTATTAAAACTGTCCAGATAAATTACGGATTGCAAAAGCAAATATCCGTACTGAACCAGCAGAATGATGTGCTGCAACTCGAGAACCAGAACGCTGTACTCCAAAATCAGTACTACCAAACAAACCAGTATCTAGATTTGGCGGCTAGGCAAAATCTCGGCCTGGCGGGTCCAGGCGAGAAAGTCATGTTGGTTCCTAAAGCTGTGGCTTTAAAATACGTAGATCAATCTTTGATTACAAAAGCTTCCACCCAAGCTACCACGGCCGACAACCGCTCGAAATACGTCAAAAACCTGGAAACCTGGCGCGATTTTCTCTTGGGCCGAAAAATTTTTCAGGACTAGATCTAAGCCTTGCAGGGTTGGCAGATGTTGTTATGCTGATGATATGGCAGTTACCTCAAATTTTAAGAACCCAAACATAGCCAACTTTCTCAAGCGTAATCACATCGCGGTTCTAGCTACAGCTAACAAAGAGACCGCACAGCCCCACGCCACAGCCATCTATTATGCAACTGATTCGCAGATGAACCTCTTTTTTGTTACTAAGGAGAAGACTACTAAGAACAAGAACCTTATCCAAAATCCTAAAGCAGCTGTGGCGATTTATGAAGCCGAAACCCAGACCACAATTCAAATTACCGGGCCCGTAAGCCGGATAGAGGATCAAACGATGCTAGAAAAGTCTCTTCTGATTATGTCTAAATATTCCAAGCAAACAGCCCAGACTGAAGAGACACCCCTTTCAAAGCTAGATGCCGGTGAATATATTTTGTATAAACTCTGGCCTCAGACCATCCGCATGGGTGAATACAAGTATGGTCCCAGGAATCAGATATTTGATACGGCAACTCCAGCCGAGGAATCTCTGGAGTAACAGATTGACAAAAATCTCCTAACAGATTAGAATAACTCACTGGCCTAAAAGATAACGCGGGGTGGAGCAGCGGCAGCTCGCATGGCTCATAACCATGAGGTCAGAGGTTCGAGTCCTCTCCCCGCTACCACGAAAAGAGTCCGACCTTGTGTCGGGCTTTTTTCGTGGCCGGAGAAGGGCGAGAACCGTATGGCAAAGCCAAGATTCGGGCGCCAACGAGTTGCGCGCAGGAATTTATTCCGAGCACAGCGAGTGCGTCTGAGTCTGCGAAGCATAAGATTGTCCTCTCCCCGCTACCACGAAAGAATTACGAATAGAGATTGGTTACCGAACTAGTCTCTTTTTGATTTGAGTCTGAATTCATCTCTGTTATTTAAGTTCCAGTTCCTGCTAGGGCCTTAGGATATACTGAACATAATGAAAAATAAGTATTCTGTTTGTTTGGTCACCTTTAAGGAAGGGTCTGATTTAACTGCGAGCGATGAGTTATTTTCAAAGAGCTTAGGTAGACTAGGTATTAGAGCAGAAGTGCATTCCTGGGATGATTCTGATGTTGATTGGCAGCTATTCGATGCTGTAGTTCTTAGGTCTTGCTGGGACTATCACTATCGACCCCATGAGTTCGCCGAATGGATTAATGGTTTGAAAACAAAGAACGTTAACTTAATAAATACCTATGATTTGGTTTTTTGGAACATGCACAAATCATATCTACTTGAACTTGAAAGAAAAGGTATAAGCATTGTACCAACTGTGTATCTAAAAATGGGCTCAAATGCGCACCCTTCAATCCTTAACGAGAGAGGATGGAACAAAATTGTAGTAAAGCCAGCCATCGGTACTTCTGCCTATGAGATATTTAGTGGATGGGTTGGTGATCCCAAGGTACTCACTAAACTGGAACAGCTTTTATTAGACCAGGATGTGCTAGTTCAACCACTAATGGAGGAAGCCAGTCAAGTGGGTGAGTACTCATCAGTGTTCTTCGATGGTTCATATAGCCACACCGTTCTTAAGAAACCTAAAGAAGGCGACTTCCGTTCAAACTATGAGCAAGGGGGGACTGCCTCAGCTGTTGAACAGGATGATGTAACTATCAAAGAACTTCAAAAAATACTTGAGTTGCTATCGCCGACCCCTCTATATGCTCGTGTTGACTATTTGATGAGAGATGAACAGCCAATCCTGATGGAACTAGAGCTCATTGAACCAGGTTTATATATGGATCTATTTCCGCCATCTGCAGAAAGCTTTGCCAATCAACTCAGGCTCAAACTTAAAAGTTCCACTATTGCTCGGTAGAGTAGCCAACAGATTGTTCTCTCCCCGCTAGCGCTTCACTCATGCCTAAATCCCTGTACTTTTACAGGAGCATATTTTATTATTGGCTCAATAATAGCTAGTTAAAAGGAAAAACATGAACACCGAACAACTAAAGAAACTTTCTATACAGGTTATGATTGGCGGTCTGATAGGCGCCGCCGTGATTGCCGTTATTGCGGTGCTTGCCGGCAGCTTTAGTGATACTTTCGAAAAAGCCCTCGTTACCCTACTTCTTGTGATGGTCCATGCGCTGGCGTGTCTTGGTTTTGTTGAACAAACTGCCAAAACGTCAAACAATAACTTCAAATTTTTTGAAAATTCAGTTTTCTTTCTTATAGTCCTTAGTTTCTTTACGTCCATTTTTGGCGTCTGGGGTGTGCTGGAAGGAAGCTTAGTCGCCAAATTATATGGAACCTACTTTGTTTTATTGTTTGCATGCTTGCATGGGCAAATGCTTTCTCAGACAAAGGGTAAACAGTTAAATATAGACAATATTGTTAACGCCAACTATGCATTGATGTCTGTTGTGATATTGCTCATTCTTCCGTTAATATGGTCCTTGTCCTCTAGTTTTGCCAGCATTTACTACAGAATTCTTGCTGCCTGCGGTATAGTTGACGCCACCCTAACTATTCTGGCGGTAATACTTCATAGGATGTATATCCAAAGACATCCGGAGGTCATAAGCGCTATCTATAGCGTAACACCGCAGTTTGATGCAAGCGGCCACCCAGTTCCCGTTGCTCAAGCGCAGGTCCAGAAGCGCCACCTTCATCCTCTGATATGGCTGCTTGCGATATTCTTAATCGGTCAGCTTGTAATCTCAGTTCTGTTCGCTGCGTTTGGCGCGTTCTATAATCACTAGAAGTTACTAGTCTTTATTTTGCCCATCGAACTAGACTTTTACTGAATTTATTTCGTCTACTAAATTCTTGACCTCTTGATCGGACAATACCCTTCTCTCATTGCCCTTGTGATCTAAATCTCCAATATGGGTATTTGGAATAATATGATAATGCAAATGACTAATAGTCTTTGCGTGGTCTTCGCCTTCACGAACAATTACAGTGAAATCCTTGTAACCTAACTTTTTAATAATTGTCATTGCCTTACCGACAAGGAGATCAACTTCCTCTTTTTCATTGATATCTAAATCGAACAAAGAAGTTCTATGCTTTTTGGGGATAACAAGCAAATGGTGTTTATGGTAAGGCGCCCACGCATAAGTTAGGTAGCAGTTTTCTGTACTGAGAATTACTCGGTCAGAGACGTTACAAAACGGACACCGGGTTAAGCTCTTTAGATAGTCTTGATATAGCATGCACCTAACAGTATATGGTAATTGGCGGTGGCATATGTAATCATCCGTCTGTAATCAAAAAAACTCCCGAGCTAAGAGCGCGGGAGTTTTTCTTTACAACTGGTAAAAATTACCAGTTGTTGCGTGCAGGGCGGTCCTCTTTTGGACGAGCCTCTGCGACGGAGATGGCGCGGCCACCAAGATCAGAGCCGTTTAGGGCTTTCTCGGCTGCTTTGCCTTCGTCGTCTTTTTCAAACTCTACGAATCCGAAGCCCTTACTGCGGCCGCTTTCACGGTCACGGACAACAGTAGCGGAAGCTACGGTGCCATGGGCTGCGAACAATTCTTTGAGTTCGTCATCGGTGGTTGCGAAGGGCAATCCACCTACAAATAGTTTGTACATCTAGAATCCTTTTAGATTACTTCTGCTAGGTACGACCCTTACAGTCTGGTATTTCGTGCAGAGGGTATGTAAGTAACCTCGAACAACTCTAGACCAAGAACAGATAAGAACCTAACATCGCTAGTTAAACACTTAGTTCACTAAATAGCAAGGGGAATTAACACAAACATTAAAGGCATTGACTTTTAAGCAGAAGCATGTATAATAATGGGCAAGACCGATAAAACAAAAACAACTAAATAAAGGGCGAAAAAATGAACCAATTAGCTTATGAACTGGTGCCTACAATTGACTCACAAATTCTAGCCGTAGACGACCTTTTGATTTAAATGTTAAATCTAATAACACCTCTCGCAAGCTGTTTTTATGCTATAATCCCCCTGTTGCGGTCGTATCTTTGACGCAAAGATAGCAGCGAGGCAGGGTAGCTCAGTTGGTTAGAGCACAGGACTCATAAGCCTGGGGTCGCGAGTTCAAATCTCGCCCCTGCTACCACGTCAGAAATCATTACAACCAAACGAAAAAGGCGCAAACAAGTGGCGCCTTTTTCGTTTGGTCTTGCATGTTTCTTCCTCTGCCATTTTTCCTATCCCCAGGCAAAATGGGCTAAAACAAGTTTACACAAAGAAGTAGTGAGCACGGCGAGTGCGTAGGTATAATCTCGCCTTAAATTATTTTGTTAGGTTCTTGATAGCATTCATGAAGGCGGCTTCTTTCAGTGTCACCTTCTGGTCGTCAGTTGTTTTGAACAGGGCATCGCAGGCGCGGCTCACATAAGCCTCCAGCTTTCTGTTCACTTCTGTTTCTGTCCAGCGCTCACCATTTTTGTTCTGCACCCATTCCAGATAGCTAACAATTACGCCGCCGGCGTTGGCGATGATATCGGGGACTATGGTAACTCCGCGGGCGGACAATTTATCAAAGGCCTGCTCACTGATAGGCCCGTTAGCTAATTCCAGAACAACACTAGCCTTTATGGATTTGTAGTTAGTCTCATTCACTGCGTCACCTAGGGCTGCTAGCACTAACACATCAACATCTAGAGCCAGAAGGTCCTCATTGGAAATTACCTGGCTTCCACCACCTTTATAGTCGGCAAAGCTTCGGCGTTGTTGCTTATATTCTTCCAAAGCTTTAGCGTCAAGCCCATCCGGCGCATAAACGGCTGCCTGGGAGTCGCTGGCGGCTACTAGCTTCCAATTAGAGTGGTCAGCTGCGGCAATAGTTGCAAAAAAAGAACCAACATTACCAAAACCCTGTATGGCGTAAGTAATTTTATGATTCTCTTTACCCAAATGTTTGAGCAGTTGGCGCAACGTAATAACTCCGCCACGGCCGGTAGCGGCGTCTCGGCCCTGACTTCCGCCCTTGCCGAGACTCTTGCCCGTGAAACTGGCTTTAGTCTTGTCTCCGGTTAGTTGTTCGTACTCATCGACCATCCAGTCAATAATTTTGGGATTGGTGTTAACGTCTGGTGCGGGTACGTCTTTGTCGGGGCCAATGTATGGCTGCAGGTGCCTGGCATATTTGCGGCTGAGTTCCTCTAACTCCTTTTCGCTCAAATCCCTAGGATTGACTCTGATACCGCCTTTGCCACCACCGAGAGGCAAGCCAGCCACCGCCGTCTTAAAGCTCATTAGTGTAGCTAAAGCTCTTACTTCATCCAAGTCTACGTCTGGGTGAAATCTAATACCGCCCTTATATGGCCCTAATTTATTATTGTGTTGTACCCGGTAAGCATCAAACTGCTTGCCGCTATCCAGATTGATCTTGAAGACATGCTCAGCGTCTATTTTTATAAGCTCATCAACAGTTTTGGCATCCAGCCCTAGCTTTTTGCCAGCCCGAGTTATCAGGGTGTGGGCGGTTTCTAACATTTTTCCTCCTCAAGATTTTTTTCAAAGCCTTATCAATTATATACCCACCAACTATCACCGAGCTGTGGTTAAATAATAGTATGGAGGCGATACCAGACGACTTTAAAAAAGGTGACCTAACTGACCGAGCCTTTAGAATCGGCCTGCTATTTAAAGGCCTTGACGGTTTAATTGAAACAATTGGCGGCATACTACTACTTTTAGTTAGCCCCGACCAGATAAACCACCTGGCAAGGTGGTTAACAGAAGGCCAATTATCAGAGGATCCGCATGATTTTATTGCCAACCACATCCTAAAAACGGCTCACAACTTAACCGGAGCATCACTGGTTTTTGGCGCGATTTATCTGCTTAGCCATGGCATAGTCAAGATAGCCCTGGTTATTGAGGTACTACGGGGCCATTTGTGGGCCTACATTGGGCTGATTGTAGTAACCTCACTATTCGTGGTCTATCAGGTTTACCGCATTACCTTTGATAAATTTTCCATGAGTCTTTTCCTGTTGACCATCTTTGATTTAGCAATTATTTACCTGACTCAAAAAGAGTACCGCCGCCACCTTGCGCGGCATAATTCTGTCGCCAACTAGCCTAGAGCCATTCAATAATTTGAGCGTTTGGGATCTCGTCCTTAATGGGCACTTCAATCTGTTTGGTATGTCTATTGAAAATTTCTTGCTGCAGTACCCGGCCTTGGGTACCGTGACCAACGACCAATACATTATTGGTCTTTATATTCTTTAGATAGTCGGCCGCTTGAGAAGCCCGCTTCAGGAGGTGCGCTTCGAGTTCAATGTTTGGCACTTTTTCAAAATCTTTTCCATCGGCCACTTCGTAAGACTGTTGTTGCCAGTCACCGTAATTCCTCTCCATGAATAAATCTGAGTATAGGATCTTATCTTTAGGATATCCAATTCCTGCGGCGATAATTTCGGCCGTCTGCCGGGCACGGATTAAAGGAGAACTAACTATACACTCAATTTGTAAGTTCTGAGCGTTTTGAGTTGCGGCTCTGGCTTGTTGCTGCCCAAGCTCAGTTAGAGGGACGTCCCACTGGCCAGTGAATAGCCGTTTAAGATTCCCGAGGCTTTCACCGTGGCGGATAAAATATAACTTCTTCATAGCTGCTAAGATTATAAGGTATGAAGGTTAATATCCCGTCAGGTAAATATATTTTGGCTGTTAGTGGCGGTGTGGACTCCATGACTTTGCTTGATTTACTAAGTAAGGAGAGGAGTCTTGAACTGGTGGTGGCTCATTTCAATCATGGGATTCGTGATGATTCATTGAAAGACGCGGAACTTGTCCGCCAAAAAGCTGAAGAGTATGGGCAGCCGTTTGAAGTGGGCTACGGCAATCTGGGGGCAGGCGCCAGCGAGGCCGAAGCACGGGCTGCCAGGTACACATTTTTGAGGGAAATCCAACAAAAACACGAAGCCATTAGTCTAATTACCGCTCACCACCAGGATGATTTAATTGAGACGGCGCTAATCAATATCATCCGCGGAACGGGTCCAAAGGGTCTGATTGCAATTTCTACCAACAGGGACGTCATGAGGCCGCTACTGGGGCATAGAAAATCGGAAATTTTAAACTATGCCCGGATCAACAACCTGCTATGGCTAGAAGATTCCTCAAACCAAGATAATAGTTATCTACGTAATTACGTCAGAAACGAATTGCTACCGAAGATGAGTGCCGCCGACCGCAAACAAATCCTAACTCAGATTAAAAAAATTGAAGCTGTACATATCGAGACCGAAAGCGTTATTGCGAAAATCTCGCAGAAAGTATTAATTGATGAGCTGACAGTGAATCGCTCAACCTTTATTTCTTTGCCCCCAGATGTCGCAACTAGCTTTCTGGTTTTCTGGTTGAAGAGTCTTAATGTTGCCGATCTAGATAAAAGGACGATATGGCGGCTGGCTAACGCTCTAAAGACGGCGCCAGCCGGCAGCCAACACGAACTGAGGAATGGTAAACATCTCAAATTGACTAAGAAAGAAGCTCACTTTAGCATCTAGATAAGAACTGGGCTGATATAATGAAGTTATATGGATAAAAAACAGTTTCGCCTCGGCGACGGTGTAGGTGGCCGTGGGCGTAATAATCGTTTTAAAAACGCTGGTTTTATTGCGCTGATTATTCTATTCGGCATGGTGGTCTACGCGGCTTTCAACCAACCAAGCCAGCTTAAAGAGGTACCATTCTCACAGGTTATTAGCAGTGCCAACAGCGGTAATATTAAACAAATAACAATTAATAATGACAAACTGGAAATTACTCCAGTTGGCCAGTCTAAACCGACAGAAGTTTCTTACAAGGAAACCGGTTCCAGCATCTACGAACAAGGACTTAAGCAGGGAAAGGTCACTCTTACCAATAAACCTCCTAGCAGCGGCGGTAGCACATGGGTGCTAGTGGCTACTAATTTATTCATTCCACTACTTATCGTGGTTATTCTGATAGTAATGTTTCGCAGTGCCCAAGGGCAGGGTAACCAGGCTCTATCTTTCGGTAAGAGTAAAGCCAGACTTTACGGCAACGAAAAAGACAAAATAAACTTCAAGAACGTAGCCGGTAATGACGAGGCTAAACAAGACCTGGAAGAAGTTGTCGAATTTTTAAAATACCCCAAGAAATTTGAGGGCGTTGGAGCTAAAATCCCTAAAGGTGTTTTGCTTATTGGTCCTCCAGGGACTGGAAAAACCCTACTTGCCCGGGCGGTGGCCGGCGAAGCCAACGCACCGTTCTTTTCTATAAGCGGTTCAGAGTTTGTGGAGATGTTTGTTGGGGTTGGCGCCAGCCGGGTACGTGACCTTTTTAACAAAGCTAAGAAAAACGCGCCGTGTATTATCTTTATTGACGAAATTGATGCCGTTGGCCGGCGCCGCGGTTCTGGCATGGGCGGCGGGCACGATGAACGTGAGCAAACTCTAAACCAGATCTTAGTAGAGATGGACGGCTTCGAACAAGGCGTCAATGTCATTGTCCTGGCTGCCACTAACCGAGCGGATGTGCTTGACCCAGCCTTGCTTCGCCCCGGCCGGTTTGACCGTCGGGTAAACATTGATTTACCGGATAGGCGTGACCGCAAACTAATCCTAGAAACACATTTCAAGGATAAGCCAGTTAGTAAAGATGTTGACCTTGATTCGCTGGCTGCAAAAACGGCTGGTTCATCTGGCGCTGACCTAGCCAACATTACTAACGAAGCCGCTATTTTAGCGGCCCGGCATAACCGCAAAGTAATTGAGAATGAAGATGTTGTGCAGGCCTTTGAAAAAGTGGCCATTGGGCCGGAGCGCAAAAGTAAGATAATGAGCGACAAAGAAAAAGAACTGACGGCTTACCATGAGGCTGGGCACGCGGTGGTTGGCCATGTTCTGCCAGACAGCGACATGGTGCATAAAGTTACTATCATTCCACGCGGCGGCACGGGCGGTGTTACCTGGTTCATACCGCCAGAGGATAAGAGCTACCACAGCATCATTGAATATAAAGACGTACTTGCTCGCATGCTGGGCGGTCGTATTGCCGAAGAACTTGTTTACGGCGAGGACCGGGTGACTACCGGCGCCGGTTCAGACCTCCAAAAAGCAGCGGAACTAGCCCGCGAGATGGTCATGCACCAGGGCATGGGTAAGAAACTGCGTGACCAAGTCTTTCAAGTGGACGAGGGTATGATGCTTGAGCGGTTGGTTCACGAGCGGCAGTATTCGGATGAGACGGCCAAAGTAATAGATGACGAAGTTGAATCGCTGATAACCGAGGCTGGCAAGCGGGCTCGGTTGGTCATTAAAGCCAACCTGAAAAAACTAGAAGAACTCAAAAACGAGCTACTGGAGAAAGAAACTGTTGAAGCCGAAGCTGTTCTGAAAATTCTCAAAGGTTCGCACATGCCTAAAGAAGCCGCGCTTTATTAGCCTATATATCTTATAATTAAGCTTGTGCAAGTTGTTACTAATGGTCTTTTGACCAATTACTTTAAGTCCGGTGATGGTAAGACCATTCTGCTGTTGCATGGTTGGGGTGATAGTTCAGCCACCTTCAATAAATTATCCGAACAACTTGGGACTAATTTTCAGGTACTAACCTTAGATTTACCCGGTTTTGGAGGTACCCAAAGGCCCGAGGCTGTTTGGGATCTTGATAACTACGCTGAATTCATAGCCGAGTGGTTGAAAAAAATTGGGGTAAGTAAACTCTACGGCATCGTTGGACACTCTAACGGCGGGGCAATTGCCATCAATGGCCTGTCTAGCCAAAAATTGTCGGTCCAAAAGCTAGTACTACTGGCTTCCTCAGGCGTCAGAGTTCCTAAAAAATCACTAAAAGTTACAGCAAAAGTGGGCAAGGTGGCAACAGCTCCCCTGCCGACCGACCTAAAAAACAAAATCAGAAAGCGTTTTTATAGTGGCATAGGTTCGGAGATGTTACTTTTTCCGGAAATGGAGCAAACATTCAGAAATCTGGTAGGTCATGATGTACTTGCCGAGGCCGAGAAGATTAATATTCCAACACTACTTATTTATGGCAAGAATGATAAAGATACCCCACCCGAATATGGTTCAAAATTTAATACGGTCATCAAAAACTCTGAGCTAAAAGTATTACCGGATGCCGGACACTTTGTGCACCATGACCAACCCGAAGAAACCAACCGACTGATAATGGATTTTCTGAGACCATGATTATAAGAAGATTTATTTATTTCTTTAGTCCAGGTTTTGCCAAGACCATTGTTTACATGCTCCAGTCCACCGAGTACCAGGTTGGGCCTTATCTAAGATGGTTCTGGCGGGTAAACGACTTTATGAAAGTCATGTATCGCCGGCAGCTGACGATGACCAAAGCGGCAAGAGGGTTGCTGCTGGTTCTGAGGACCGGGATTACAACCCAGCTGCTAGTTGCCCTAGTTCTGGCAGGACTATCAATAAAAGACCAAAATTTTATGTTTGCGCTAATAGCTTTCGCTATTTTAATATCAGCGCCGGTGGTCTGGGCTCACCTTATAGCTTTGCCGCTGTTCATCGGCAGGTGGTTAATAGTTAAACCGTTGTCTTCAAGAAAAGTTAATCATTCTGCAAAAGTTTTCCAGAATCATCCGGGTACAAAAATAGCCATCGCCGGTAGTTATGGCAAGACGACCATGAAGGAAATGCTGCTAACAGTGCTGTCTGAAGGTAAGAAGGTTGCTGCCACTGAAGCCAATAAAAACGTGGCGACGTCTCATGCTGAGTTTGCTCGGAAATTAGAAGGCAATGAAGAAATTTTAATAATTGAGTATGGCGAAGGGGCCCCTGGTGATGTGGCTAAATTTGCAAGAGTTACCAGGCCTAATATTGGTGTTATAACCGGTCTTGCTCCGGCACACCTGGACAAGTATAAAACTCTGCAAAGAGCCGGCGAAGATATCTTCTCGTTGGCGGAATACCTAAGCGGCAAATCGGTTTATGTAAACGCCGAAAGTGAAGAGTTAAAGCCATTCCTGAAAAAAGACTACATTTTATATAGCTCGAGTGAAGCAGCCGGCTGGAAAATTTCCAACCCCAAAATTTCTATAGCTGGCCTTAGTTTTACAATGAGCCGCGGCAACAAAAAACTGAGTATAAAAGCTCCGGTGCTAGGGAAGCATCAGATAGGGCCGATAGCTTTAGTTTGTGCTCTGGCATTTGACATAGGTCTTAGCAGCTCACAGATAGAAACCGGGGCAGCAAATATTACACCTTTTGAACATCGTATGCAGGCTTATCAACTTGGTGCCGCCTGGGTCATTGACGATACCTATAATGGCAATATTAATGGCTTGAAGGCCGGCCTTGAACTTCTGAGTAAACTAACCGCCAAGAGAAAAATTTATATAACTCCCGGCCTAGTAGACCAGGGACCCGAAAATAAAAATGTTCACAATAAGCTTGGCGGGCTTATTGCCAAATCTGGGGCTGACGAGGTTGTGCTAATGAAGAATTCGGTAACTGACTATATAACCAGCGGCATGGAGCAGGCGAATTTCAAGGGTAAGCTAAAAATTGAAGATGACCCACTGGCTTTTTATAGCAACCTAGATCAGTTCGTGGCAGCAGGTGACTTGGTGTTAATGCAAAATGACTGGACAGATAATTACAATTAAACATAATTAATTGTATTGCATAATTGGGAGACAAGCGTAAAATAATAAGCATGAAAACTATAGCCGTAATTTTTGGCGGACAATCCACAGAGCACGATGTATCAATAGTGACCGCTCTGGCGAGCATTATTAAACCGCTGGAACTTGCCAAAGAGTACAAAGTTGAAGCCGTTTATATTTCTAAAGACGGTTCCTGGTACTGGGACGAGAAACTAAAAAATATCAAACTTTTTCAGGGTGGCGAAATAGAAGAATTTATGAATAAAGCCCCCAAGGTACATCTTTTGTTCGATAAAGGCTTAACCTTAGTAAAATCTAGTCAATTCGCTGGACGAAAAATGTATCACAAAATCGATATTGTTTTTCCAGCTATGCATGGAACTCATGGTGAAGACGGAGACTTGATGGGGCTGCTGGAAATGGCCAATGTGCCGTATGTAGGCTGCGGCGTGGCTGCCAGTGCCGTAGCTATGGACAAGGTTTTAGCTAAACAAGTTACCGAAGCCTCAGACATTGCCAGCTCGCCGTGGGTCTGGTTCTACTCTTCGGAATTGACTAAAAGCCCCAAGAAAATTTTGGACTCCTTAAAGCACTTAAAATACCCACTGTTTGTTAAACCAGCACACCTTGGTTCCAGTATCGGCATTTCACGAATTGAGAACCACCCGGAACTCATGAACGCGCTCGAAGTTGCCGCCCACTATGACGATAAAGTAATTGTAGAAGAAGGCGTTCAAAATCTGATTGAAGTAACTCTACCGATTATGGGTAACGATGAGCCCGTGCCAGCACTCTTGGAACATCCTTTAACTAGCCCCGAAGACTTTTTTGATTTTGAAACTAAATATATTGGCGATGGCAAAAAAATGGGTGGAAAGAAGATGGGCGGCAAACGAGGAGCTCAAGGCTACAGCGACTTACCAGCTAAACTGCCAGGAGACCTTTATGGACAGGCTGAGGCTTTAGGTCTGAATGTCTATAAAACTCTAGGCTGTAGCGGTATTGCTAGGGTAGATATGCTTATAGATTCCAAAGCTAACAAGGTCTATTTTAATGAGGTCAACCCGTTACCAGGCAGCCTTTACAGCCACAATTGGAATAAAGCCGGTGTTTCAAGCGTAGAACTAGTAAATAGACTAATAGATCTTGCACTAGAGCGATGGGCTGCCAAGCAGAAATTAGCCACCAGTTTCAGCACCAACTTCCTCAAACAATTCTAAATGAAATCCTCGCAGCTTGATTATAAAAAATCAAAGGCTTACCACAGGGACCGCTTTGTCCCCTTTGCTGAAGCTAACTTATCAATTGCCAGCTCCCCAGTCCTCTACGGATTAGCTGTTTATACTGTCTTTGGCGCGACGTGGGATAAAAAATCGGGTAAACTTTTTATCTTCAGATTGAAAGATCACTACGAGCGATTGCTAAACTCAGCCCGGATTATGGACTTTGATAGCTTCAGTCGAAATTGGCCATATCAAAAATTTGAATCAACGATGGTTGAACTTCTTAAGACCAATCAGGCCAAAGAGAATGTTCTGGTAAGAGTGAGCGTCTTTATTGACGAGCTGATTGCTGGTACTAAAATTCACGGTCTGACTAATTCGCTTAGCGCCTATATTTACCCAATGGGTGAAATATTGCCACGTTCAGGCGTGAATTTATGTGTATCGAGCTGGATACGCAACCTAGATAACTCTATTCCCTCTAGAGCCAAAGTAAACGGCAGCTATGTCAATGCCAGCTTAATGAAAAACGAGGCTCTTTTGAACGGTTATGATGACGCTATCGCCATTGATGAGCACGGTCATGTGGCTGAGAGCACTGTAGCCAACTTTTTTATGGTGCGCGGCGGCGAGTTGATTACCCCAGGTCAAGCCACCGATATTCTGGAAGGCATTACGAGAAGTACTATTATCCAACTAGCTAAGGATTCTAATGTCCCGGTTATTGAGCGCAGTGTCGATCGCAGCGAACTCTACACCTGCGATGAAATCTTTCTTTGCGGAAGTTCGGCCAATGTCACCCCGGTGCTGTCTATCGATAGACGTCAAGTTGGAGATGGTAAGCCGGGGAGTCTAACCAAAGAATTATCACAAGCCTATTCGCAAGTTCAGGCAAACATGAACCCCAAGTACACCGAGTGGTTACTGACGCTAAATCCTTAAGAGGGCAAGTGTTAAACTATAGCTATGGCGATTGAGAGGATTATTAATACCAGTGTTGATGAGCCTGATGAGCAGGAGTTTGAGCAAACGCTTCGGCCGCATGACTTTGAAAATTATATTGGTCAAGAGCGGCTGAAGAAAAACCTAAAATTATCCATTGGCGCTGCTAAAAAACGTGGAGAGCCGATTGATCATGTATTACTTTACGGCCCGCCGGGGCTTGGTAAAACTACGATGGCTACCGTAATTGCAAACGAAATGGGCGCCCAAATTCGTATAACCAGCGGTCCAGCGGTAGAGCGAGCCGGAGACCTAGCCAGTTTGCTGACTAACCTACAGGATGGTGATATTTTATTTATTGACGAAATCCATCGCCTTCATAGAGTTGTCGAGGAAGTTCTTTATGGCGCTATGGAAGATTTTAAACTGGACATCATGCTTGGCAAAGGTCCTAGCGCTCGCTCACTCAGACTAGACTTACCAAAGTTTACAATTATAGGTGCCACTACCCGGACCGGCGCACTGGCTGCGCCGCTGCGCGACCGTTTTGGCATAATTCACCGGCTGGAATTTTACCAAACAGACGAAATCCAAAAAATTATCAAGCGAGCGGCTGGGATATTGAAAGTGCCAATTGACGAACCTGCAGCTGAACTACTCGCTGGGCGGGCTCGCCTAACTCCCCGTATAGCCAACCGGCTGTTGAAGCGGGTCCGTGACTATGCTGATATGAACGGCGACGGAATTATTGATAAGCCGTTAGCCGAAAAGGCTCTGAATCTACTTGAGATAGATGATTTAGGTCTCGACCCAGCCGACCGTCATTTACTAAGTGTAATCATGGAGCACCATAACGGTGGCCCGGTGGGAGTAGAAACCCTAGCGGCCTTAACTAGCGAGGAACGCTCGACCATCGAGGATTTCTTTGAGCCATATTTGATGCAAATAGGGCTACTGGAGCGCACACCGCGCGGGCGCAAGGTCACAGCTAAGGCCTGGAAACATATGGGCAAAAAGCCTACAACTGCGCAGCCCACCCTGTTATAATTGCAAGAATCATGCAGCCGAATCCACCACCAGCAGCCCCTGAGGATGCCACGGATTTAATAGAGAGCAACGACCGAGTTATAGCTATTGTTCATAAACATTGGATTGGCATTGTTGGCATGTATGTTTTAGCGGCAGCCGCGGCAGCTACCATGGCCACACTTGGGGTATTTGTTATTCCGGACCTTAAACTATCATCCGACGCACTAAGACTGTCTACAGCAGTTGCCGTCTTCGCCGTGGTTTTACTGGCAATAATTTTTTATATAATTGTTTACGTCTATGAACAAAGCAAGCTTACTTTGACCGACAAGAGTATCGTGCAGATGGTCCAACGTGGACTGTTTAACAGGAAGACTTCCAGGCTTTCAATGTCCAATGTTGAGGATGTTAATGTCGAGCAAAGAGGAATTATAGCGCATCTATTCAACTATGGGACGCTGACCGTTCAGACCGCTGGCGAAGAAGATAACTTTGTGTTTTCTAACTGCCCAAATGCCAATATCTACGCTGAGCAAATATTAGACGCCCGGCAGGCTTATGCCCGCCACCACCCGGTTGAGTAGGTTCTACTCTTGGAAGGGGTTGGTACGGGCTTGGTTAAACAGACTATGTACCTGTGTGTTGTTTTGTTCGAGCGTCTGAATTTGTTTAATGGCATTTTTATCGATCTTGGGTATGCTGGCACTGGCAACTTGGGAGGCGTCGTCACTGGGTTCGGCGGAGGCTAGCCCACTGATTTTCCAGACCACCAGAAGGTAGGCCATTAAAACAACCATGATGGCGATAAACGAAGCATGTTTAGCTAATATTTTGCTAACTTTCCTAGCTTGGGCTTTCAATTCTTTAATATCTATATTCTGATTTTTCATGGCTTTATAAATATATTAACGGTTAGCGTGAAATTAATCTGGCCCGAACCGGGGTTACCGGTTGGCTGGATATTAACCTGCGTGATTTGGGCTGTGCGCCGGTTATTCTCAATACGACTAAGAAAGTCCAGCATTTTAGGATAGGTTACTTGTTGGTCTTCCGGCACCTGCGGGCCCGAATCCGGGGCTATAGTAAGCTGCACGCTATATAGTCCCGGGATGCCAATGACGGGAGTAGACTGGCTTATAATTTTCTGAGTGTTAGGACTCGTGGCTGTAGCAGAGCTGCCACCACTGGCGGTTGAAGGGTTGCTAGGCGCGGACTTTACGCCCAGATTGCTGGACGGGAAGGTGATGCTTTGGAGACTTATGCCAGATTGACTAGCAAGTTGAAAAATTTCAAGTACAGCCTCGGCCTGATCTTTATCGTTAGGGATTACGGTGCTGGCAACTGTTTTAAAATAGCTATACTTTTCAACTTCCTTCTTAGAAATTCCTAGGTTGGTAAGTTGAGCGTTGGCTGTTTGGTTCTTAAGCTTAAGGTCAACCACTTTATTACTTTGCTCGCGAAGCGTTGAAAGACCAACCACACATAAAAATATAAACATGGCGCAACAAAGCCCTAGTATTCCAAGGAGAACCAGACGAAATCTCTGGCTATTCATGACTTGACTACCTCTGGAACGCTTTGATATTTTTTCTTGGCACTACTGCTAAACAGAGCTTTAAATGTGCCAGAACAGCGATAGACGCTGGCATCATTAGCGCAGCTAATATTGACTATATCCACTTTTGAAAATAGACCGTTGCTAGGGTCGTTAAGATTAACGGCGATTTGAGCGGCGGAACTGGAGTCTTTGGCGCTGGCGCTTAAGTCCAGCGTTCCATCAATTTTACTAAGGCTTAATGAACTAAGAACCGTGCCGTCAGGCATTATTTTACCAATGTCCTGGATGAGGTTAGAAAAATGAACTTCATTGCCCAGTACTTGATTTATGACTTTAATATCGCCGGTAATTTCTTTGGCGTCATTTTGAACTTTGGCCAGATTCTGAGATTCTAGCTGAGCATTGGTCTTATCGAGACTGGCCTGAAGGCTGCCTACCTGTTGGTGAAGATAAAGCCAGCCGCCCACCAGAATAATGAGCAAGCCGCCAATAGCGGCTAGGGCACCTATTATCCACTGCCGCAGGCTGCTATTTTGGCGGCCGAAGCGGATACGCAAGGCATGCTCAGGGGGGAGTAGGTTTATCATTGGTATATCTCTTCTGGGTCCAAAATCGCTTCACCAGCTACAGTAATATAGGCTGACTTATGAAGTTCAGATGGTGTTTTAAGATTACCGAAATCCAGATTTTGCCAGGGATCCAAAGTTTTTGCTGGCAAGCCTAGTTGCTTGGACAAGAATTGGTTTAAACCAGGCATAGTAGCACCACCACCACTGGTTACAATATGGGCGATCTCTCGGTTACTTTTACCAACCCGCTCGTTATAGTAGCGCATGATTTTACGAACTTCTTTAACCAGTATGTTGAGCATTGGTTGTATGGCCTCCTCAACTTGGTGCTGCTTTTCGCTAACACCAATACCATACTTACTCTTGATTTGGTAAGCTTCGTCCTCGCCAACTTCAAACTTCTGGCCTATCAGCTTGGTCATTAATTCGCTGCCGCCAGGCAGTGTGCTGTTAACGATCATTGTTTTATCGAACACAGCCAGGTCAATAGCAACGGCGCCAAAGTCTATCAGGATTGATGGTTCGGTGTGCGAAGCGTCAGCAATGGCAAAGACTCGACTGGTGGCATTCATAGATGGTTCCAGTGCAATTGGCTCCAACTCCAGTGCTTGAAAAAGTTTGATATAACTGTCGACAATTGATTTTGGTGTAGCTACCACCAATATCTCAATTCCGGTCTCGTCACGCTGGCTGATTTCGTGATCGATGTAGAGATTGTCGATAGGCATTGGAATATACTGCTCGGCCTCAACTCTTATTGCTTCCTTGATATCTTCATCGTCCATGACTGGTATCTTCATCAGCCGACTAAAAGTGTGCGAGGTTGGCAGGGAGCAGGCAACGCGGTGGGTATAGATAGAGCCAACTAAGTGGGTCTTAAAAAGCTCATACATAGCCTTACTTATAGCGTCATAGTTAGCCACTACACCGTTTAAGATAGACACCGCCGGAAACTTACCCATACCATAACCCAAAACCTTCGGTTTTTCGCCAGCTCTTAACTCGAGCTGCATGACCTTAATCGTGTTATGGCCAATATCTAAACCAAAAATTGGCTCGTCGTGAAAAAAATTGTCTGCGCCCATCCGCATATTTATATCTTTATATTGGTTATCCTTATAGCCAAAATTATAACACTTGTAGGGCCTAATTACTGCCAGTGTGATTCAAGGGTGGGTCAGGACTTCCCGCCAAGATAAAACCGTATAGCCATTAGTACTGGGATATTTGGGCGGTGGGGAGTACTGCAGGTTATTGTCAAACTGGGTGCTGTTATGCTCAACCCCCGAAATGTAGCTTGGGATAGTTGTGTCGTGGGCCGCATCACCGCAAGAATTATTGCCATCTAGCCAAGTCCAAGTCCATGTCTGGCGGGTTGCCACTGAGCCATAAAAGGTCAATGTCTGATTGGAATTTATCCACCCCCTCGTACACCTGGATGAGTTGGAGCGATAAACTCCGGGATACATAACTTCACCGTTTTGGGCAAGCACGGCAGCATCAACTTCAAAATTGAAACTTCCAGAAGCCGGCGGAGCATAGGGTGCGATAAGTACTGAGTCCTGAGCGATTAATCCAAGGGCGTCACTGCCGTTTTTTGTGCCATACAGCACATCGTCAGCTATCACTATATCACCTTGGCTGGAGGCCGAGGCTAATCGGCCGGCGGCAATGCTAAGTCGTCCGGAAAAAGTCGGGTTGGTCCTTACCCAAACATTGTCCTCGGCGAATATTACGCCGACAGACGGCACGGCTACGCCGGTTGCAATTGACTGCAATGACAATGCGTTGGTATAGGGTGTAGCCGTATCCGTTTCGCCGTTCACAGCATATAAGTCATAGGTATTGTTTGAATTGAGTTGGATTAAATAGCCACGCGTCAAACTGTAGCTTGAATTTACTCGCGGCAAATAAGCTGGGGTTCGAGTGTTTGGCGTTTGCGAGCAGGCGTTGGCCTGGCCGGCTAGAGCCGAAGTGGCCGAAAACGCCGCGAAGGCTGCTTTTTTGATTGTGCAGAGACTACCAGTAACTTGCGTAAAATCAACGGCCGGAGCCGGGAAGAGCCAATTACTTTTATCACGGGTTGAGCAGTTTACTGGAGTAGTTACTGAGGCGTTACACCAGACGCCAGGGTGACTCGAGCCGTCACCTCCAAGTGAATCAGAGGGTATATATGTGGCGTTTGGGCTGCTAACCGTAGAGGTGTTAGCCCCATCCATTCTTACGCCTTGGTTAGACAGCACCGGCCCAACAGCGGTTTCGGTATTGCCGAACCAGAGGGCTGAGTCTGAGACTACACCGTAGCTGGCAAAAGAGGCGGCCCCGATTTGAGCTTCAATAGTTCGGATAGCGCCGCTGCCCACAGCCTTGCCAATCGACCTCACCTTAACGACAGTAGAACCATTAACCGGCGGCTGAATCCAGATTGTGTAAGTGCCTTGTTTGACGGCGTTAGCATCATAAAAATTATGAACATATGGGCCATATCCAAGCGTTGGATCCGGAGTAGCTGGTGTAGCCTGGCCATCTTTGTAGTCGGTTGGGTTATGGCTCATGTGCCACAAATAATAGTTTATTCCCGACTCTGCTACGTTAAAGGCTTTTTGGCTTTGTAAATTATTGCCGACCACTGAGTAATTGGTCAGAGTTGTTTCAACGACAGCCGCAAAAAGGATAGAGATAACAATTATGAAAGACAGCAAAGTGGGGATAGTGAATCCTTGCTGGTCATGTGAAAACTTGGATAGAAGCTTCATAGGTTTGTCTTAAAGTTACGCAGGCTAACCTGCACTGATATGACTTGCTCGACGGTTGGATTACGCACAGTGGGCGATGCCAAACTAATCCGTATGCCCTTGATGGTTGTTAGGTCAGCAATTGGCGTGACGATCACGTTGCCGCTGGCATTCAAATAGGTAAAGAGATTTGTGGTGCCGCTTTGCTTGTAGTTATTAACAATGACATGACTCTTTTTACTGCCGCTAATAGGAACACCAATTGGCGGGTTGGCGGTCATTGGCGTGACGTCGGCCATCAAAACAGTATTACCATTGGCCTTATAGTAATGCACGATTGAAACATAATTATCTGACGGCGAGAAATAGGCATAGGCCACTATGTCGCTGGAAGTTGCCGAGGTGATTCCGGTTATGCCGCGCATTACTTGGGCAATACGCTGCGACTGGGTGGCGATATCAGTAAAACCGCTGGCGTCGGCCTGCAAGGAGAAGTAGCCGCTTAAGCTGGAGTTAAAAAATGAATAGGTAGTGCCGGCCATCATGCCAATTAGGATAATAACCATAAGTAGTTCAATTATGGTAAAGCCAGCCTGGGGTTGCTTGCTACGGTGTGACAAGGATGCCTCCTATCAACGGTGCGGCCGGTAGGGTTAGAGTAAAGCCATTCGCGGAAACCATTAGCTGAGTATTACCGGCCGAGGCCGTTGATAGATTAACGCTGCAGGCTAGCTGCAACCCACCAATACTACCCGTACAGCTGGCCGTATATGTATTGGCCCCCTGGACAAACTTAACGGTAGTAGCGCAGCTGCCGGCATTGGCGCTGCAAGGCAGGTTAACCCCACTAATCGTAAAGGCAAGATTTGAAACAGTAGGTGAGGTCAAACTAACGCTATC
>CAZVAN010000020.1:0-20367 GCA_964625245.1 uncultured Candidatus Saccharibacteria bacterium
GCCAAGGGAAGATTGTCTGCCGATATCCAGTTTGTGGCTGTCGAGCCGGATATATTAAAACTTGCCGCTTAACCCCTTTACAATATAAGCGTTTTTCTCTATACTAACTGGGTAAATTGCGTGGTAGTGGCTATTGCTTCTATGCGCAAAAATTACTAACGAATAATAAATCTCAAGGAGAGACTCATGGCAGAAAATTTTGACCGAAGCAAGCCGCACATTAATGTCGGCACCATGGGCCACGTCGACCACGGTAAAACCAGCTTAACCGCTGCTATTACTATGACTTTGGCCAAGCGCCTTCCAAGCGCCGTAAACAAACCCGTAAGTTATGACCAAATCGATAACGCCCCTGAAGAGAAGGCGCGTGGTATTACCATTGCTACCTCTCACCAGGAATACGAATCAGAAAAGCGCCACTACGCCCACGTAGATATGCCGGGACACGCCGACTACATCAAGAACATGATTACCGGTGCTGCACAGATTGACGGAGCTATCTTGGTCGTTTCCGCAGCCGATGGCCCTATGCCCCAAACCCGCGAGCACGTTCTGCTGGCTAAGCAAGTTGGTGTACCTTCCATCCTTGTTTTTCTTAACAAGATGGACCTGGCCGATGCCGAACTGGTTGAGCTGGTTGAGGAAGACGTCCGCGACCTACTTGAAAAATACGACTTTGACCGCAACGCGCCTATCATCAAAGGTTCTGCCACCAAGGCAATTGCCGGTGATGAAGCTGCTATGGACTCGGTTATGGAACTGGTCAAGGCTATGGATGATTTCATTCCAGAGCCTAAGCGCGACCTAGACAAGCCATTCATGATGGCCATTGAAGACGTTTTCTCTATTAAGGGACGCGGCACAGTTGCTACCGGCCGTATTGAAACCGGGGTAGTTAAAGTTAACGACGAAGTTGAAATTGTCGGTATTCGCCCCACCAGCAAGAGTGTTGTAACTGGCATCGAAGCTTTCAAGAAAAATCTAGACCAAGGTCAGGCCGGTGATAACGCCGGAATCCTGCTCCGCGGTATTGAACGCGATGACATCGAGCGCGGCCAAGTTTTGGCTAAACCCGGTACTATCACCCCTCACACCGAATTTGACGCCGAAGTCTACATCCTGACTAAGGAAGAAGGCGGACGCCACACTCCATTCTTCAAGGGCTACAAGCCTCAGTTCTACTTCCGAACTACAGACGTAACCGGCGAAGTTGAACTACCAGCCGATAAAGAAATGGTTATGCCGGGCGACACTGTGACTTTCAAAGTTAAACTGTTGGCACCTATCGCCATGGAACAGGGCTTGCGCTTTGCTATCCGTGAAGGCGGCCGAACTGTCGGCGCCGGTGTTGTAACCAAAGTTACAAAATAGTCACCGAATGTCACCTGTTAGATTAGGTCCAGTCGAAACAACTGAAAAGGGTTTGCAGAGGCGAGCCGTTGGCACGTCTAAAGAGGATCTGGGGCGGGTTTTACTTCACGGCTCCATGATGCCGGTGGACTCAAGCGTTGTAATTGAAATGATTGTTCCGAGCGACACAGAAGTCTGTAGCTATCAAGCAACATTCAAAGATAGATACCCTACACCAGAGGATGCGCTGGAGATTGTGGAGGATGAAACTCAGGCCCAAGCAGAGTTTGTCTTAGCCCTTACCGGTTTTAAAGCAGGAATTAACGGAATAGATGATACGATATTAACTAAACTAAAGGATATTTAGGAAACTTAATGGCCGAACCTAAAAAAGCAGCACCACCAGCAGACGTAACCGCTAAGCCGCGGATTCGTATTCGCTTGAAGGCCTATGACCATAAGGTTATAGATCAATCAGCTAAGCAGATTGTGGAAACCGCTCTTCGAACCGGTGCTAATATTGCCGGCCCCATCCCGCTGCCAACTCGCAAGAGTACCTTCACTGTAGTTAAGAGTCCGCACGTCTATAAAAAAGGCCGCGAGCAGTTTGAAATGCGCGTTCATAAACGCCTGATTGATATTACCGATCCAACACCTAAGACCATAGATTCACTCATGAATCTTAGTCTGCCTGCTGGTTGTGATGCCGAAATTAAGATGTAACAAGATTTGATGACGGAGAAAAGAGCTAATCCACTAGAGGAAGAGCTCCAGCCTCCCAGCAACGAAGGACTAGCCGATGCCATTGCTATGGCTAAAGCGTACCCTGGCACACCAGATAGAGTACCCAGAAATCGAGCAACAGCTGAATATCTTAGTCAGGTACTTCGTGAACCCATAACTCGGCCGCTTCGTTTAGACCGGAGTGGTGTTGAGCCAGGTGTAGACAATCCAAGTATTGGGCGGAGATTTTAGATACTATGCCTTCACATCACAACGAACGCCTCCAACTCTGTAGTGAGGATTGGCGCCTCCAAGAGGCCATGCACCAAAACAAGCAAGCCCATGGCTTTATTACCAAGGACGATGGGGGATTCCCGGATTTGCATGTTCATTTTATTCCGCCGGATGAGGAGATAGGATTTGTGGCAGGGGAACTGACTGAGCACGGAGAATATTGGGGACCCTTAACTCCGCAGTGGGTTGAGGCTGAGTGGCATACCACAAGAAGCAAGATTCAGGCCTTGGGCCAAGCAGCCCTGTTTTAGAAGAGTTTAGTGAGTAAGCTCACAATCAGGTTATATGCCATCGTGATAGGTTAAGGACGGCAAGACGATTAGCCAGAGATGGTGAAAGTATCCGCCATAAAAGAGGCCAAATGAGGCCTCTTTTAGATATTGAAGGACAACCTGCGGTTTTCCTTCAACGCGCCTTCTGGAATAAATCCAGATTCCGCAAGCGGAACCGGCGCTACTACCTTTCCCTCAGCTCTGTTCTTTAGATGCCCGAACCAATACACTCAAAATAACAATAAAATGGGGTCTGTGATATCTTTAAGTCATGAAAAGAGCTGAACCAGAAATAATGTGGAAGTTTCAAAAAGAACATAGATGGCAAATGGCTGTTGCGGTAGTTATTGTTGCGTTAGGCATCAGGGGGTTAAACTCGTCCGGTCTGAATGAGATTATATCCATTGCGGCAATTATCCTAGGTTCAGTCTACGCCGGTGCTTTATTAAATCAGCCGCCGTCCGAGTACTTAAAGCAACGCCGCTCAAAATAGCAGCATGTCCGCCCTAGCTGAGTAAACTTATAAGATAGGCTACTAGTCCTATCAAAAGGACTAATATAATCACACCTATGATAAGAATAGGCAGAACTCTATATGCCCAAGCCGGATCATCAAACATGTCAGTTCCGGGATCTATTAGAGCTTTGAAGATGGATTTAAAAGACTGCTTTTTGCTCATGCCCAGATTATACACTCAAGAAGAGGAGAATTTACTTAGATTTTGTTTGTTTCTTAGAAGCTCTTAGCGCAAAAAGAAATATGTGATAACAGAGTGCAATTGCTCCAACGGCTATAAGCATCGGGAAGCTTGAGCCGCTACCGGCTGTGCCGGCTGCGTCTGCCTGATAGCCTTGGCGGATACTTGAGTATGCAAAAAACCAAACTAAAACATTGATGATTACAAAAACCACCCACCGGATGTTTTTAACTTGGTACTTTGACAACCCCTGGTAGGCTAAAACTAAAGATATGACATAAATTGTGGCTACAATTTCCACACTTCAAATTATACGCTCAAAATAATCCTGCCAGCAGGCAGGTTTGCCGGACTCTTTAATGATTAGTATCCTATAACAACTTCAGAGAAGGAATCATACAACCTTTGAGCATCTGGTCGGTCGCCGCGTTCGGCGACCCTGCCTAAGCAGTCCATAATATATCTTACAGGTTGGGGAGGGAGCTCGGTAATGTGTCTGCTTTCGAGCGCTGCAGCAACCATATCCCTGCCATCATCCCGTAATGCGTTTGCTATTGCTTGTCTGTCTTCTGGCGTTATAGTGACATGGCCGTTTACGCCTTCGTGCATATGCTTAATTAACACTAATTAACGTTATTAAGCAAGCACCATCAAAATAACGCACAAAAATTAGGCACCTCTGACGGGGCAGGCAAGACGGATGAAAGACCAAAAAGCAACCATGGATCTACTTGCAGATAGTACCCGACAGGGTACTATCTGCAAGGAATTAGATCGGTAAGTTTAGGAATATAGTCTCAGGGTTGGGTCTGCCGGCTTTATTCTGCGCTATGGCCGAGTTCGGCAAGGATTAACCAGACGTTTACTTCGTACAGGGCTAGTTTACTAATCAAAAATTTCTGAACATTTAGGCATATGGCGTCCTGTTTGGCTACGCGTTCCTCATATGCGGCGGCGGTTATCTCAAGCTCAATAGGCGCTAGCATACCAGTTCCCTGTGAGCTAATAAACCTGATACTAATCTCCTCGGAGTTCAGCTTTTTATCCTTACACGTCAATTGGTCAGCCACGTATTCTTTTAGCTGTCTGGTTATGGCCTCAATCCGGGAAACCAACTTTTCGTCACTGTAAAATACATTAACCGTAGGCATTAGTGTCAATTATACGCCCAAAATAACAATAAACACGTCCTCTATCTTGATATATTCGAGTAAGATGGTAAAATATATTTATTGTGGAGAAGAAGTTGCCAGCTAGAATTTTTTCAATGTTGATTTTTGGGGTCGCATTATCATTTCTCATTGTAGGCTCCGGCTCAGCTCTCAAATCATCAATTGGTGACAATTTTACCAACAGTAACCTCGCCATAGATAAAGATAGCTATCAATTACTGGCTTTAACCAACAGTGAGCGGCAAGCCAGCGGCCTGAGCTCACTTAAACTTAATAACTTTCTGGAACAATCAGCCCGCAGCAAATGCAGCGACATGGTTACTAGGAATTACTGGGGCCACGTAACGCCGGACGGTAAAAATGTTTCAACTTTTATAAACCGTGCTGGAATTAGGAATTTTCATAAAGCCGGCGAAAACCTAGCCCTTGGACAGAGTAGTCCGGCCCAGGCTAATGATGACTGGATGAATAGCCCAAGCCATAAAGCTAATATTCTAAATAAAGACTATACCGATGTGGGCTTTGGGCTGTGTGTCTACACAAGCAACTCACCAGAGCTTGAGCCTCTAAATATCTACGTAGAACATTTCCTTGATCTAAACTGAGTTCGGCCAGATTTTTTTCAAAATCCCCGGCAGCTCGCTTGGCCGGTTTGCCAGGGCGGTGGGATTTGCCCTGCGCAGTACGTCAGGATGGTTAAAACCCCAACCTACGGCAATTACCTTGATTCCAACCTTATCAGAGGCTTCCACATCCCTTACTTCGTCGCCGATATAGAGGCTTTGAGTGGCGGTTAACTTCTCTTTATTTAACACTTTCTTTAAAGCCGAGGCTTTACTACGAAGTCCAATGTCACCGTATATTTTTATAAAATATGAATCCAGACCATTTATTTTTAAGAATTTAGATACATTGGCAGAACTATTAGTACTGAGGATAAACATTTGGTAGCCCTCCTCGTGTAATTTCTGCAGAACTTCGGTCATGCCGTCAAATGGTTTGATACCAGGGATCTTTAGTGAGATAGCTCGTTTGGCTTTTATCAGCAGCCCGGGAATCTGCCACTTTTTAATCTTTAAGTACTTTATAACTTCGCGAAGTTTCTTGCTGCGCAGCTGCTCAACTTCCTCCGGTGTTAGTTTTTGTCTACGGTGAACGATATCTTCAAAAACTCCGAGCAAGGTCGCAAAACTATCGGCAATTGTCCCGTCAAAATCAAATATTATAGTCCTCACTGCCTAAATCATAACAGAATGTGCCTTCTTAAAAACGCTGATTGTCGGACATGGTCTAACAAATAAAACAGCCCTTAGCGTTTTGGGTGCTTCAGGGCTGTTTTTGGTGCTTACTCGCTTATCACTTCAAGTTTTTGTTTTCTTGAGGTTGAGTGTGTAGCTTTTTGTGCTAACAAGCTAGCAAGCGCGAATTTTGAAACCGCCTTTTGCTATTAACTGTCCTACTGCTTCCGGAAACATTTGGACTGGCTTTTGCAATTAGCGCTTGGAACCAGGTTTTTTAGGCCATGTTCCGATGGTACCCGCTTTTAGTGGATGCCTATAACGCAAAATACGCTTATGCATAGAACTAGTCAATAGCTATTTTAGGGGATAAATCACAACAGGTTTAGCCAGTTGCCGCCTGTATAATAGAGGTCAATGACTTATCAACCGGACAATATAATTCTAGAGAAGTATGCGAAAGTACTGGTTAATTTTGCCCTAAATAGCGGCCGGGGTGTAGCTCCTGGCGAAGTTATTAGGCTCAACGTTGGTTTGTCGGCCCTGCCGATGTACCGAGCGCTTGTAAAAGTCATAATTGATTCAGACGCTCATGTTATTGGCGGAGTTAGCGATGATATGAGCGGCTCCGGCCGGTATTTCTATAACAATGCCACGGCTAGGCAGCTAAATTTCTTTCCGGCTAAGTATGGCAGGGGGCTCACCGAGCAAATCGACCATAGTATAGCCATTTTGTCAGAACATGATATCCACGAGCTTGACGGAGTTGACCCCAAGAAAATAATGAAAACCCAGAAAAAAGCCAAACCAATGCGCGAGTGGCTTGATAAGAAAGAAAATGCTGGCAAATTTACCTGGACGCTAGCACTATATGGCACGCCGGCAATAGCCAAAGAAGCCGGGCTGAGCCTGGAGGAGTACTGGGCGCAGATTATACACGCCAACTATCTTGACCATAAAGACCCCATAGCCGAGTGGAAAAAGATTAACCGCGAAATAGAACGGGTGTCTAGTGCTTTGACCAATTTACAAATTGAGAAGTTGCACGTGGTCGGCAAGGATGTAGACTTGAGTGTAAAAATCGGCAAGGATCGTAAATGGCTGGGCGGCAGCGGCCGAAATATCCCCAGTTTTGAAGTTTTCACTTCGCCGGACTGGCGCGGCACAGAGGGCTGGATACGTTTTGACCAACCTTTATATAAGTACGGCCAGGTAGTCAGAGGTATTGAGCTTAAATTTGAAAAGGGCCGGGTGGTTAAGGCCACAGCTAAGCAGAATAAAAAGATACTACAGGAAATACTAACTAGTGATAAAGGCGCCTCGCAGCTCGGAGAGTTTTCGCTAACCGATAGAAGGCTTAGCCGGATTACTAAATTCATGGCCGATGATCTTTTTGATGAAAACATGGGCGGACCGTTTGGCAATACTCATGTGGCTGTGGGTCGTAGTTTCTTTGATACCTACACCGGCTCAATTGCCGGCAAACCCAACAGTTTTTTCAGCAAACTGGGCTTCAACCAATCAGTTATTCATACTGACATGATTTCAACCACTGACCGTACAGTTACCGCTACGTTACCCGGTGGCGAACAAAAAGTTATCTATAAAAAAGGTCAATTTACTATTTAGAAAAATTTCGACAAGCAGCGGGTAAACCCCCTAGGGTGGCGAGGAGCTCATCAGCTCTTCGCCACCCTTTTAGGGATAGTCGTTTTGCGGCGTACGTGCCAGCTTCCTCGGCGGTCAGTCCGTGTGCTTGAACTTGAGCTTGAAGAAGCCGAAGGGGCCGCGCTTGATCTTGATGCACACGCTCGGCGGCTTGGGCAACTGCTTCATGCGCTTGCCTCGCCATCGGCTCAACTTGCTGACGAGCAGCAGTAACAGGCAAAGCGCCGTAGCAACGCATGCGCCGAACACGCCGCTGCGGGCCTCGGCGCGCGTGACCATCGTTTGTTGCGGGTCGGTCATGGTGTCCCCTCTCGTTTTAGCCGTGGTCTTTGTCGATCACGGCGCCTGCCTTGCAGATGTTGTACACGACCCAAGCCGCCCATGCGGCAATGGCCGCCATGATGAGCATGAAGAGCCGTATGGTCCGCACACCCTCTTGGTCGGCGTCTGCCCACGCGTTTGCCATCACACCTCCTCTCGAAGGGTTCTCTCTTTGACCCCATTCTGCTTGTCGAAAAAAATACGAGCAGCCTTCCGGGCTGCCCGCAAAACTGCTTGCTATTGTTTTAACACAAAACAGTCCAGTGGTCTACTTCACATAAAGCTGCTTGTAATATTTGCAACGGATTGACAGGAGTTGTAAGTCCGTGGTAATCTGTTACGGTACTTAAAACATATGGGACTTGGTTCGAGCCGCAAGTCTACCAATTAACAGAGGTAGATACTGCCCCGGCCAAGACTGTTTAGATTGAGTCTCTAAAAAATCGATTAGATTTACAGAGGTATAAGTAACCCCAAAAAGGAAAGTCCGTGAAAGCACTAATCACCAGAAAAATTGGCATGACCAGCGTCATCAACGAAGATGGCGAGGCTACTGCTGTTACCTTGCTTTCGGCTACTCCTAATACAGTTACCCAGATAAAAGACACTGAACGCGATGGCTACCAAGCCTTGCAACTTGGTTTTGAGCAAGGCAAAAACGTGGCTAAACCTCAACAGGGCCATTTCAAAGCTGCGCTGGTTATGCCAAAGATTATTCGCGAATTCCGCATTAATAATGATGATGAACAAACACCTGTCGGCGAGAAACTTTCCGCCGACATTTTTAATGTTGGTGATACTGTAGACGCCACCGGTATCAGTAAAGGTAAGGGATTTGCCGGCACCATTAAGCGCCACAACTTCAAGCGGGGACGCAAGACTCACGGCGGCCGCAGCTACCGTCGCCCAGGTTCCATTGGCTCCATGTATCCCCAGCATATTTTTAAAGGCAAAAAGATGGCCGGACAGATGGGAAATAAACAGCGAACCGTAAGACATCTAGAGGTAGCTTTGATAGATATGGACTTGAACGTCATAGGTGTAAAAGGGGCTGTACCAGGTCCTAATAAAGGCATAGTGATGCTTAAGGAGGCTAAATAAAATGGCGGTGGCTACTTATACAAAAACTGGTACTAAGGCCACTGCGCCGGCAACCCTTGATAAAAAGGTCTTTGCTGTAGACATCAAGAACCACGAACTTTTAAAACTGGCTTATCAATCCTATCTGGCCAACGGCCGAGTGAATCTGGCTAAGGCTAAGCGGCGCGGTGAAGTTTCCGGCGGCGGCATCAAGCCGTGGCGCCAAAAAGGCACCGGCCGGGCGCGCTTTGGCTCGTCCCGTAACCCAATTTGGACCGGTGGTGGCGTAGCTTTTGGTCCAACTGGCAACGAAAATTATGTAAAGAAACTGAACCTTGAGGCTAAGCGCACAGCTATCCGCCAGGCGCTGACATTGGCTGCTAAAGAAGATCGAGTTAAAGTCATTGAAACTTTTGCCTGCCCGGAGGGTAAGGTTAAACCGACCTTGGCTCTTTTGAGGAAGCTTGATGCCAAGGGTTCAGTCTTGATTGTAGTGAGCGAAAAACATGGCTTAGATGACCGGGCAACCCGAAATCTGGTTGGCGTGAAAGTTGTGCAGGCCAATTACCTAAATGTCTTTGAAGTTATGAATGCTGACGTCATTGTTATTAGCCGCAAATCGTTGGAACAGATATCGCAGTGGCTAGGAGGCAAAAGTGCCTAAGTTAGTGGCTGTGAAGCCTAAGATCAGCGAAAAGACCTATGCTCTGGCCGAGCAGCTGAATACCTATGTATTCCAGGTGCCAGCTGGTGCGAATAAGCACGACATTGCCCGGGCTATTGCCGAGCAGTATAAGGTAGAAGTCCTAACTGTGCGAGTCGCTAGCATTCCCGGCAAAACCAAGCGCAGCTACCGACGCGGCGGTAAGAATGTTTATACCGGTAACCGCAGCGATATTAGAAAAGCTTTTGTGACGTTAGCTGAAAATGATAAGTTGCCGATATTCTCAGCCGTTGAAGAAGCCGGTAACCCAGTTGCGGAGAAGAAATAATGCCTATTAAAGCTCATAAGCCGGTAACTCCAGCCCAGCGCGGCATGACCACGCAGGACTTTGATGGTATTACCAGCAAAAAACCTCTGAAGAGCTTAACCCGTATCAAAAAGGGCAGTGTTGGCCGTAATAACCAAGGACGTATTACTGTCCGTCATCGTGGCGGTGGCGTACGTCGATATCATCGATTGGTGAACTTTAATATGAACGGCGAGATGAGCGGCACGGTAGAGCAAATTGAATACGATCCCGGCCGCAGTGCCCGCATAGCTAGAGTTAAAGACAGCACCGGCAAACACCACTACATCCTGGCGATTAAGGGAATGAAACCTGGCAGCAAATTTAGCGTCGGGGAAGAGGTGTCTATTGAGGCTGGCAATCGACTGCCCCTTAGAAGTATTCCAACCGGTACCCAGATTCACGCTATAGAACTTCAGCCCGGCCGTGGCGCCCAGATGGTGCGATCCGCCGGAGCCAGCGCTCAGCTACTGGCTAAGGATGAAACTACCGCTCAGGTCCGGCTGCCCAGCGGTGAGGTTCGGATAATAAACGTTAACTCCATGGCAACCATCGGTGTAATTGGCAATGAGCAGCACCAGAACGTCCAGATTGGCAGCGCCGGCCGAAAGCGCCACATGGGCTTCCGCCCAACTGTCCGGGGCATTGCCATGAACGCTGCCGACCACCCCATGGGCGGTGGTGACGGCGGGGCTCACGGGTTGGGACGTAATCCTAAGTCGCCGTGGGGCCAACCGACACTCGGCTACAAGACCCGCAGCCGCCGTAAGTCCACTAAACACATTGTTAGAACCCGTCACCAAGGAAAGAGGAAGTAAACGTGAGTAGATCACTTAAAAAAGGACCATATATTGACCCCAAGCTGGCTAAGAAAATAGCTGCTTTAGGCGCTGATGACCGGAGCGTAGTGCGCACTTGGGCACGGGCTTCGGCTATTTCGCCTGATTTTGTAGGTAAAACAGTAGCCGTTCATAACGGCAAAGTTCACGTACCGGTATTTATTACTGAGAATATGGTTGGCCACAAGCTAGGCGAATTCGCTCCAACCCGTAAATTCCGTGGTCACGGCGGTAAACTGGCAAAGGCTCAAAGGTAAAATCATGACGGCTATAGCTAAAGCTCAAGGCGTTCGAATCAGCCCGCGCAAAGTTGCCGCGGTTGCTGCTTTAGTGCGTGGCCGGACAGTTAACGATGCCCTGATAATCTTGGAACATACCCCAAGGCGCTCCGCTAAAGTAGTCTCTGATGCCGTAAAAAGCGCCAAAGCCAATGCCGAACACAACCACAGCTTTAAACCCGACAGTCTATTTATCACCGAAATTACCGTTATGCCTGGCCCGCGCTTTAAGCGCTTCCGCCCAGCTGCCCGCGGCCGAGCTTTGAAATTTGAGCGCAAGACCAGCCACCTAAGAGTTGTAGTCGACGGCGAAAAAAGAGTCGCTAAGAAAACTACACCTAAAGCCGAAATTACAGAGAAGGAGACCGCATAATGGGCCAAAAAGTTAACCCAATTTCAATGAGACTTCAGGTCAATAAAGACTGGCGCAGCAAATGGTTTGCCGGTAAGCGCGAATATGCCGGTTTCTTAAAGCAGGATCTGGCCGCCCGCCGCCTAATTGAGTCCAAACTTGGTAGCCGAGCCGCCATAAGCAAAGTTGATATAGAACGCTCACCAAACTTGGTCACCGTAACTATTCAAACAGCCAAGGCCGGTGTAGTCATTGGCCGAGGTGGTATTGGCGCAGCTGAGCTGAAGGCCGAGATTGAGCGAATTTACGGTGTGCCGGTAAGAGTTAATATAGAAGAAATCAAACGACCTGAGCTACAGGCTAAACTGGTTGCTGAAAATATTGCCCACCAGCTGGAGCGCCGCATTGCCTTCCGTAGAGCTGTTAAAATGGCCGCCGCCGCTTCAATGCGGGCCGGTGCTAAGGGCGTACGTATAGAAGTAGCTGGCCGACTAGGCGGTAATGAAATGAGTCGCCGCGAAAAGGTAACTGAGGGCAGCGTGCCGCTGCACACCATCCGCGCCGATGTTGATTATTCCGCCGCTCGCGCACAATACCCAGGCTCCGGCATAATTGGTGTAAAAGTTTGGATCTATAGGGGAGACGCGTAATGTTAATGCCTTCCCGAACCAAGTTCCGAAAAGTCCGAAAGGGCCGCATCCACGGTGGCACAGCAACGTCCTTGGCTACTATTGCTCACGGCCGTTACGCCCTGGTGAGTATGCAGAGTGATCGCATCACCAGCCGCCAGATTGAAGCTTCCCGCCAGGCTATGACCCGCTATATTAAGCGTGGTGGTCAGATTTGGATTCGTATTTTCCCACACACACCGGTTACCCGTAAGCCCCAAGATGTTAAGATGGGCAGCGGCAAAGGCAACCCTGAATTCTTTGTAGCCAAGGTTAAGCCCGGTACCGTATTGTTTGAAATGGACGGTGTCACTGAGGAAGTGGCCCGTGAAGCCATGCGCCTAGCCGCCCACAAGCTACCAGTTAAGACCAACTTCCGAGTCAAGGAGGAGGTGTAGCGTGAAAATCGTTGACATCCGTAAACTGACTACCGAGGAGTTAACTACCGAAACTTCCAAGCTGCGCGAAGAAATAATCGAGCTGCGTCGCCGCCTTTATAGCGGCGAAATGCAGAACGTCCGGGTGCTGCGCAATAAGCGCAAAGATCTGGCGCGCATGCTGACGGTACTATCTGAACAACTGATAAAGGAGGCCGTATAATGGCTAAAACACTGACCGGCCGAGTTACCAGTGATAAGGGCGATAAGACCATCGTCATTACAATTACCGAGCGCAAAACCCATTCCCTATATAAGAAGCAGTATTCGGTTAATACCAAATTCATGGCTCATGATGAGAAAAACGAAGCCAAGGTTGGCGATGTCGTAGTCATTAGCGAAACCCGCCCCATAAGCGCCCGCAAACACTTCAAACTGAACCGAATATTAGAGCGAGGCGGCGTACAGTTTGAGGAAACCGACGCCACAGCCGATATTCCTGAAGTAGTAGAAGTTAAAGAAGAGCCTAAAGAAGCGGCCAAGACTAAGGAAAAAGTCTAATGATTCAGCAGGAAACCAGACTATTAGCCACCGATAACAGCGGCGCCCGCCAGCTGCTATGTATCCGTGTGCTTGGTGGTTCCGGTCGACGCTACGCGCGGGTTGGCGACATTATTGTGGCTACCGTTAAAACGGCTAATCCAGCCGGCCAAGTTAAGCGTAAAAGCGTGGTTAAAGCCGTTATTGTCCGCACCCGCAGCCCAATTCGCCGCAAAGACGGCTCATCTATTAAATTTGATGATAATGCTGCGGTGGTACTGGCCGAAGACAACAAAACGCCGCGCGGTACCCGTATTTTTGGTCCGGTTCCCCGTGAACTGCGGGAAAAGGGCTATCAGCGCATTATTTCACTAGCTCCGGAGGTCCTCTAATGATTAAGCAGCCCAAAGTTTATAAGATAAGGCTCAAAAAAGGCGATACCGTTATGGTTCGCTCCGGCAAATTTAAAGGCCAGACCGGCAAGATTACGGCTGTGCATCCATCTCTCAATAAGGTTACAGTTGAGGGCATTAACATCGTTAAGCGAGCTTACAAGCCCACCCAGGCTCGCCCCCAGGGCGGTATTGTGGAGCTAACTAAGCCGATGTGGGTCAGTAAGTTAGGCTTGCTTGATAGCGTGGCTAAGAAACCGTCACGCATTGGCTACAAAACCGATGCTAAAGGTAGTAAGACCCGGGTCATGAAGACATCCGGCAAGGAGGTCAAATAATGGCACAGGCGACGGCTAAGAAGCCAACAACTAACTATGTTCCTCGCTTGAAGCAAGAGTTCAACGACAAGATATCAAAAGACCTTCTCAAAGAACTAGGGCTTAAGAACATTAACGACGTACCGCGGTTTGAAAAAATCGTCATCAACGTCGGTCTTGGTCGTGCCAAAGACGAAAAACGGCTACTGGAAGTGGCCAGTAACACCGTTCGTAAGATTACCGGCCAGCAGCCGGTGACAACTATCGCCAAGCAGTCAATTGCCAGCTTTAAGCTGCGTGAAGGCAATCGTATCGGCGTTAAGGCTACGCTGCGTGGTGACCGCATGTACGAATTTGCCGACCGATTGATAAATATTGTTATGCCGCGTCTGCGTGATTTTCACGGAGTTTCCGCTGGTGCTTTTGACAAGCAGGGTAACTACAGCGTTGGACTTATTGATCAGTCTGTATTTCCGGAACTAAGCTACGAGGACACGGCTACAGCCCACGGCCTGCAGGCAATTTTCGTAATTAAATCTAAGAGCCCAGAGCATTCCCGGGCGTTACTTGAAAAGTTCGGAATGCCGTTTGAGAAAGGAGACCGCTAATATGGCAAAAAAATCAGTGCTAGCAAGAAATGTTAAGCGCGACAAAATGATTGATAAGTATGCCGCCCGTCGGGCAGAACTTAAGGCCGCCGGTGACTTGGAGGGCCTAGCTTTGCTACCCCGCAACTCCAGCCCCAGTCGGCGCAAGAACCGTTGTAGCGAGACTGGCCGTGGCCGAAGTTATATGCGCCAGTTTGGTCTTTCCCGCCTGTCTTTCCGGGAGCACGCCGTCAAAGGTGAAATACCAGGCGTAACAAAGAGTAGTTGGTAAGAATATGAAGAAGAATATAGTAATTTCAACCGATCCTATCGCCGACATGCTCAGCCGTATCCGTAACGGTGTGGCTGTTGGCAAGTCGGAAATTAACCTGCCATACTCTAATGTTAAAGAAAAGATCGCTAAGATACTGGCCCGCAGCGGCTTTGTGTCTGAAGTCAAGGAAACTAAGGACGCTTTGGGGCGTAAGCAGTTGACAATCGTCATAAATAACGAGGACAGCCAGTCGCCCTTGAGCGAGATAGCCCGGGTTAGTAAACCGGGGCGCAGACTCTATGTCAAAACAGGTGAAATTCCAGTTATTAAGCGCGGCCGCGGTATAGTAGTAATCTCCACGTCCCAAGGTATGATGACCGGTGACGAAGCCAAAGCTAAACGCTTGGGCGGGGAATTAATCTGTAAGGTCTACTAAGGAAAGTATATGAGCCGTATTGGAAAACAACCTATCGATATCCCTAGCGGTGTTAGCGTCACGGCTGATGATAGCTTTATAACTGTCAACGGCAGCAAGGGCAGCCTAAGCCAGTTTACTATGCCCGGCATCAAGGTTATACCTGATGACAAGCAAATTATTGTTAGCCGGGTTAATGACGAAGCTGCCAATAGGGCCAGGCACGGCCTGATGCGCTCACTTATAGCCAACATGGTTAAGGGCGTCAGCCAGGGTTTTGAAAAGAAGCTTGAGATCAACGGCGTTGGTTACCGGGTAGCCGCTCAAGGCACCGACTTAAAGTTCAATCTTGGCTTCTCTCACGATGTTATCTATAAGATACCTCAAGGCATCCAAGTCGGCATTGAGCAGAACATCCTGACAATTAGCGGCATAGATAAGCAGCAGGTAGGCCAGGTGGCCGCCGAGATTCGGGCTCTTAAAAAACCTGAGCCCTACAAAGGCAAAGGCATCAAGTACGTAGACGAACGCATTATCCGTAAAAGCGGTAAAAGTGGTAAGGAATAAGATATATGAGTCGTTTAATAGAAAAAAAGCAACACGCTGCCCGTCGGGCTAACCGGGTTCGGGCAACCATCCATGGTAGCGCTGAGCGACCCCGCTTGGCTGTACACATCAGCAATCTACACGTAACAGCCCAGATAATTGATGACGAGAAAAGCAAGACTCTGGTGTATACCACAACTGTCGGCCAGAAGCTTACCGGCACCATGACCGAAAAAGCTGTCTGGGTAGGCGAGACGCTGGCTAAAAAGGCCAAAACGGCCAAGCTGAATAAAGTAGTTCTGGATAGACACGATAAGAAATATCACGGCCGGGTCAAAGCCCTAGCCGAGGCCGCGCGAGCAGCCGGATTGGAGTTTTAGTAAATGGAACGAAGACGCACTAACGAGAGACGCGGTGGTCAAATAAGCGAGGAAAAGCAATTTGACGAGCGGGTTGTTTATGTTAACCGCGTAGCTCGCGTTGTAAAAGGCGGCCGCCGATTCCGTTTCCAAGCCTTGGTAATCCTGGGCGATCATAAAGGCCGGGTTGGTGTTGGTGTCAGCAAAGGCGCCGATGTCCAGGCCGCGGTTATTAAAGCCACAGAAGTAGCCAAAAAGCGGCTCATAACCGTCCCGCTTTACAAGACAACACTGACACATGAAGTTGAAGGCAAGGTTGGCGGCGCTAAGTTGATAATCCGCCCAGCAGCTCCCGGCACCGGCTTGATTGCCGGTGGTGTAGTTCGGATTGTCCTAGAGGTTGCCGGTATAGAAAATGCTCTAAGCAAGTCTCTGGGTTCCAGCAATCGCATCAATACAGCCTACGCAGCAATTGCTGCCCTAAGCGGGTCCAGATCGATTGAAAATTGGACTACCACCAAGAACAAGCCTGTGACCAAAAAAGCCAAGGCTGGAGTGAAATAGCTATGAAGTTTAATGAATTGACCTTAACCAAAACCAAGAAATCACGCCAAGTAGGGCGGGGAATTAGTGCCGGACGCGGCAAAACTGCCGGCCGGGGCACCAAGGGCCAGGGCGCCCGCAAAAGTTCCCTAAAACAGGGTTTTGCTGGCGGCCAGACGCCAATTTACATGCAGCTGCCTAAACTGCGCGGCTTTAAGACTAAACAAATAGCCCCGGAGAATATCTACACTGGTCAGCTCGATGCCATTAAGGGCGTGGTTATAGATAATAAAGTTCTGGCGGAGACTGGCCTGGTCAGTAACCCTCACGTCAACGTCAAGCTGATAAGTAAGGGCGAACTAAAGAGCAAAAAGACCGTTAAAGTCCAGGCTGCTAGCGCTAGCGCTAAAGCGGCGATTGAAGCTGCCGGTGGCCAACTGGAAATTGTTACCCGCGCTCCCCGCATCTCCAAAAAAGCCAAAACCGAAGCCTAAAAACTCTCGGGTTAGCAACAGCTTACTGTATAATAGTCGTAAGTGAACTGGGGAATTATACTCAAATCTTTGGGCCATAAAGAGATGCGCAACCGCATCTTGGCTGTGCTTGGTATGCTGTTGGTTTTCAGAATCCTGGCTCATATTCCGGTACCCCTTAGTGATCCTCATACCCTAAAACAGGTTTTAAATAATCTCTTCACCCAAACCGGTTCCAATAATCTGCTGGGCTTTTTGAATGTGCTTTCCGGCGGTGCTTTGGCCAACTTTTCCATAATGCTGGTTGGGCTGGGACCCTACATCAACGCCAGCATTATTATGCAGCTTCTAACCAAGGCCATTCCTAGGCTGGAGGCGCTCAATAAAGAGGGTGAATTCGGCCGCAAAAAAATAAACCAATACACCCGCATGCTGACCTTCCCGCTGGCCATTATTCAATCCGTTGGCACAATTTATCTTATCCGCCAGGAGGCTCAGAGCCTTGGAGGGCTGGGAGACATCACGGCTAATACCTCTTTGCTGCAGTGGGTCTTAATGATTGCCGCCCTAACCGGCGGTTCTATGGTGCTAATGTGGCTTGGGGAACTTATTACTGAACGGTCTATCGGCAACGGTATTTCACTAATTATTACGGTTGGCATTGTCGGCAGGCTGCCCACACTAATTGGCCAGCTTTGGGGCGGAGTCCACTGGTCTGCGTCGGTAACAGCCGTAAGCGACAAAGTTAAGTTGTTCCACGGTGTCTACAGCCGGCACGGCCTGATAATTTTCAGTTCGGTGACTTTGGCGGTAGTCTTTATTACCTGGTCGGTGGTTAAGCTCAATGAAGCTTCGCGCCGACTGACGGTCAATTACGCTAAACGGGTTCAAGGCAACCGGACTTACGGCGGCGTAACCACTGTTTTGCCAGTTAAGCTCATTACTGCCGGTGTGATTCCGATTATCTTTGCTGTGGCCTTTCTGTCAGTCCCGAGTTTTGCCGGGCAGCTGATGACTCACGGCAAGGGAGCTAACCTAACTCCTGTAACAACCCACATGGAGCACATCGGTGTCTCGCTTAGCCAACTTTTCCAAAACCCCAGCGCCGCTACCTTCGCGACTGGCGGCTGGAAGCCATGGGTTTACCCGATGACATATTTCGCCCTGGTTTTCATCTTTACCTTCTTCTATACCAGCGTAACTTTTAATTCTAAAGAGATTGCCGAGAACCTTCAGAAGCAAGGCGGCTTTATAGCCAATGTTCGCTCCGGTAAGCAAACCGAAAAGTATCTTAGCAGAATTGTTAACCGTTTGACGCTGTTTGGCGCTATTGCGCTTGGCATCTTGGCGGTGTTGCCAATTGCGGCTCAGATTTTTGTTAACCAGAATATTAGCATTGGTGGCACCAGCATACTTATCTTGGTATCGGTATCACTGGAGACCCTGCGCCAGGTGGAATCGCGGGCCCTAATGATTACCTACGATCAATACGAAGACCCAGAATATTTCTACGAACCTGGCCCTGGGGCTACAGCCGCCCTAGGAGCCCGCCGCCTAAGTTTCATTCCCAGGCCCAAACTTCCTCGCCGCAAGAAATAATTATTCATAAAGTCTGTCTTGGGGTGTGCACCGGTCCGGCCGAAACCCAAGCCGACTTCTGCCGCATAAAAACTATTGACTAAGTCGTTATATTCTTTTATAATCTATCAAAATTATGACCACTAGAGAACCCACAGCGCCTGTATTGGCACCTGAAAGTACTCACCATAGCTTGCTACAGCTTATACACGACAAGCTGGATTTGAATTCCCCATTTCTCCAGGGAGACGACCCCGAAGCCATTAATCAGGTCAGAGAACTCATGGACCGATATAATCAGCAGGCCGACCAAGACCCGACTAACCAACCCGAAGAAGTTATTGCTCGCATTGTTTCGCAGTACTTTTCCGCCCACCGCCTGGCGGCCAAGACACCAACCTCCCTAAATAGCATCATTGCAAGATACGACGTTGGCTTGCAGCGCTTTCGTAAAGTTGATTTATCACCGTACGACGAAGTGGCACTGCTTAAGGCCACTGTTTATGCCGGTTTTAGCCGTGGCACAAAGTCCGGCTACGTCTTGGCACGGAAGGCCATTAGGATACTGCACCATGAAGCTACAAACATAGCTTTGCCGACAAGTGAATATAACAAGCTAAGTGACGCGGCAAATCTTAGCCGACTGGCACGGGCCATTTACTCATCTAAAGCCATAGACGAACTTTACGAAGTAGAGAACTCTCGGCCGGTAGTAAACGTAGACGATGCCCTAAGAGGCTGGAGAGAATTGGTAGATTCGGCTCAACCCACGGAAACGGACACAGAAGATGACCCGATTATCTCTGCCGAGGAATATGTAGAGGAGGAAAGCCGTGTAAGCCTGCGACGTCTTTTAAATATTGAAGCTGAAAATCGTCTTAAGGGCCTAAGAGTTATTGGTGACAGGCTGAAAGAAGCTTTTGGCGAGGAAGTAAACATTCGATATTTTGAAACAGTGGTTTTTGCCGACCGCGAATCGGTTGAGACACCCCTACCTGATGAGGACGAGGGTGAACAAGAAGAAATTGGCGGCGAGCACCATGAAAAAGACTCTCAAGACGACAAAGAAACTTCGAGCTACTTTGGCTCCGATTACGTTCTGGCAGAGGTAACTCAGACACTGGAGGACGGTTCAAAGCTGATTCATATCATTGCCGAGAGCCCTAACTACAGCAATGCTTGCTACGTACTGAGGGGTGACACCCTAGCAGCCATAGGTGAAGCAATTGGAGAGAATATAGACTGGCGTACGGTGTTTAGTTTCCCGAAAGTCACGGCCAGACAACTTGGGGGCGCCATGAACTTCAGACATACCAACGGGAAGACTGTACCCGAAAAGGTGTTGAATTACCTTGCGCTAGACGTGCCGGAGACGCTGAAACCGGTTGCCAGGCGTTGGTTTACGGGCGCCAAACCAATCTATAACGAATCGCTTGAACCCACCAGATATAATCGACTACCTTCAGGCGTTAAGGAGCGGATTACCCCCAAACTGGAGCAAATCAGGGAGATAATTCTCCCATGGGGAGGCGTTGCTACTGCCCAGGAAGCCAAAGAACTTGGGACACGCGCGGTTACGGGCGGCGGCGTAGAACGTCCCGAAACTCCGCTACCAGAAGAGCTTTCCGGAGTTCAGGCACAAGAGCTGGTTGTTCAAAATGAGCAGCTTAAACTGGATAAGATGCATCTTGAGCAAGCAAACCAGGAACTAAATCAACGTATTGACGAGCTACAGAGACGTCTAGCCTCAATCGCGGCACTAAGTGATTCAACCACAGTTGGTTAAAGTGCCCCAAAAACTCTTTACAGCCCCTGTAGAATTTGCTACAATTGTTTCGTTGTATTTATGGCAGTAGAAAAGGAAGTCATTGAACTCGCCGGGGTAGTAGTAGAAGCTTTGCCCGGTACCCAGTTCAGAGTCGAACTTGAGAACGGCCATCGAATCATCGCTCATGTCGCCGGTAGGATGCGAAAACACTACATTCGCCTCGTGCCAGGAGACC
>CAZVAN010000021.1:0-16874 GCA_964625245.1 uncultured Candidatus Saccharibacteria bacterium
CTTTTTGAAGGATGGATTTACCCGCGCCAGGGGCTCCCGTAATGTATATGAAAGGCATGCCTAAATGATAACAAAAAACGCCATTGTATAAGCGCTCATGCTTGGCTGCCCTTAGTGGACGTACTTCGCAACTTTAATATCAGGGTGCGACACTAATTATTGTCAATCCAGAGTTTGTAGAACAGTAGCACGCCCAGTGATTGGCCGTCGGTTAATTCACCTTTCGTTATCATTTCAAAAACCTTATCTCTCGGGATGGCTTCGGGTGGCTTAATTGCTTCACCGGATTCATGTTTTTTTGTAGCAGGCTGTAAATCCTGGGCTAAAAATACAAGATTATGATCATTCATGGGTCCATTGTTTGACGGAAACATATCCCCTAATTGCGTCCATTTATCAGCCGTAAATCCAAGTTCTTCTTTTAGCTCTTTTTGCGCAGCCTCCAGAGGAGTATCGCCATCATCAATCCCACCGCCTGGAATTTCCCACCGCCATTCCCGAAGTTGATAGCGGAAGTTCTCGATTAAATAAATTTCTTTTTGGTTTGTTTCGGCTATAACAAGAACGCCTGGCTTGGACTCAATAACGTAATACTGTCCTTCTTCGCCGCCTGGTGTAATGACTTTATCTTCCCGGACTTTGAGCCATGGAGTATCAAGAGCGAGTTTAGAAGAGAGTGTCTTCCATGGGTTATTGTTCTTCTCTGGCTTATTCATGTGTTATCAGGATACCATTTTGTCCTAATGCATTTAGATAAATCGATAATGCTTATGCTTGGCTGCCCCTAGTGGACGTACTTCGAACTTTCGAAATGGTTGAACAGGATGTAGAGCCAGAGTTTCAAACTATGTTTTAAGTTGAGATCCGAGCATATCAATAATCATATGCACCGTTTCCTCTGTGTTATGATTTGTAGAATCAATCTTTACGAAATCACGATAGAATCTATTGTTCGAAAAGTAATCGTGATGTTCCTCAACCATGGATTTACCCATAGCTAGATCTCCTGAGCGCTCTGAGTCTCGCTTTACGGCCATATCAATATGAGGTAGCAGGACAACTTTATGAGTTAGGATAACGTGTTTCTGTAGTTCAAGCCACGCTTGTTCGTCTAGGTAGCCGTTGATAATAACGTTATAGCTGTTATCGAGGAAATTCCGGGTAAGCAATCCTAGACTATCGCCTACTAGTTCCCATTGGTTGAAGCCCCATTTTTTGGTGCCATCAGGCTTCAGTTCATACGAAAACCCACTGACTATCATGTGTTTGATATGGTCAGCGTCAATGTTCACGCACTGCTTAAGTTGCTTAGCAAGACCTTCTGCTACAGTGCTTTTGCCTGAACCAGAAGGGCCAGTAATAGCTAAAACAAATCTGTCACTCATTCATTTATCATATCAAACCAACGTGCTTATGCTTGGCTGGGGAGGAGGGACTCGAACCCCCGAATGCCAGGACCAAAACCTGGTGCCTTACCACTTGGCCACTCCCCATCGTCGGAACATACGCTTAAGCCTCGTTTTGCCTGTTCGGCAAAAGCTTCGGCCTATGGGTATCTTCCTCCTCCCAAAATCGCTTATCCTCAAGCGATTTTGCTAAAACACTCGGTCAGGCACTCGCGCCCTGAACCAAGACTATATTATAAGCTAAACTGTTTGGCGTCCAATCTGTTTTACAGATAGAGGTAAAAATATTATAATTAGGTTTAACTATGCCAAAAACCGCTCGCAAACCTGAAGATTTTATAGTGCCTTTAAATATGAATGGTTTAGAGGGACGGATGATGCGTTTACCTTCTAAAACAAAGAAAAAGCGAGAGATTTTATTCTTGTATGGGTCGCATTCTAGTTTGGAGCGCTGGTGGGGGTTAGCTGAGGAGCTAAGCAAGTTCGGCAACGTAACTATGCCCGACTTTCCGGGGCTTGGCGGCATGACGCCGCTATATAAAATTGGTCAGCAACCTACAGTAGATAATTTGGCTGATTATCTGGCGTCGTTTATAAAGCTAAAGTATCGAAATAAACGGGTCACGATAATGGGCATGAGCCTAGGGTTTGTTATTGCTACTCGGATGCTGCAAAAATACCCTGAACTAACAAAAAAGGTCGATATGCTAGTAAGCATTGTTGGCTTTGCTCAAGGTAAGGACTTAATTTTTACCAAGAAACGGCTTTTCATTTATCGCAACGCCTCAAGAATTTTCGCTAGAAAGTGGCCGGCATTCTTCTTCCATCATATTGCACTGAACCCATTCCTTATCAGGCTGGTCTACCACCGTACCATGAATGCTAAAGAGAAGTTTAAGGACATGGACGGTGAGCAGTTTGAACGAACAATGCAGATGGAAATTAACCTTTGGCACATAAATGATATCCGCACTCAGTTTAAAAACTACCTGGAAATCTTTAAGCTCGATAACACAAAAAAGCGAGTCAATCTGCCGGTATATCATGTGGCAGCTAAAGGCGACCGGTATTTTAATAATGTACGGGTTGAAGAGCACATGAGGCGTGTCTTTGATGATTTTGAAATCTTCTACTCCGCAACACCCAACCACGCACCGACAATTATCGCTACCACTCGTGAGGCGGCTCCCTTCTTTCCACCGGCGCTGCGCAAAAGGTTTAACTCAGAAAAGTAGAAGATTGGTATACTTAAGGTAATGAAAATAGCCTTGGTCTGTCCTTATGAGATGATTGGCCACGCCGGTGGCGTTGCTCAGGTAGTGGAGCATCTGCAGGACGGTTTAATAAAAAAGGGGCACATTGTTAAGATAATTACACCTAGGCCGTCTAAATATAAGGGTAAGGCGCCGGAGGGCTATATTTTGCTTGGTAATTCTGCCAATACCAAGCTAAGCCCTGGTCTTGGTACGGCCGGCACCTGGACTTTCGACATTGATAATGAAGAGGTTCAGAAGGTACTCAAGAAGGAGAAGTTTGACGTAATCAACTTTCATGAACCCTGGGCGCCAATTTTAGCTCGCCAAATATTAATATATTCGTCAACCGCGCACGTTGGGACGCTCCACGCCAATTTGAGTGATAGCGTTGCTGGCAAGTCTATCTTTAGTGTATTTACAGCCTACGGTAGAGCAATCACGGAAAAAATGGATTTACTGACCGCACCTTCTTCGGCGTCCGTTGAGCTTATAACTTCGAAGGCTCCTGACGAAAAACTAGTTAAAAATATTCGCTACATACCCAATGGCATTGACCTGAAAAGGTACCAAACCCGCCCAAGCTCAGCGATTCACCACCCCGACATAAAAACAATTCTGTTTGTTGGGCGATTGGAAGGCCGTAAAGGAGTTAAATATCTTCTCAAGGCCTATCACGAACTAACTATGAAGCGTAGTGACGTGCAGCTATTTATTGCCGGCCAGGGGCCAGATGAACAGAAGCTTCGTGAGTATGTTAAAGAAATGGAAATTCCAAGAGTCACATTCCTGGGCTTTATTAGCGACGAGGACAAGATATACCATATGCACAGGGCTGACTTATTTTGCGCACCGGCTCATCGTGGTGAAGCCTTCGGCATCGTACTGCTGGAAGCCATGGCAGCACTTTGTCCAACTGTAGCCGGCGATAACTCGGGCTATGAAAGCGTTATGAAAGGTACTGGCGCCATATCGCTAGTTAACCCGCTTGACACCATAGACTTTGCCCGCCGGCTAGAGATTCTCTTATATGATGAGCCGCTACGCAAGCTGTGGACGTCTTGGGCAGCTAAATATGTTAAGAACTTTGACTGGGCGCCAATTGTAGATCAATACGAAGCCGCCTATAAGGAAGCCATTAAACTTCATGCCGCAAAACCAAAAGCTTAATATAGCTTTTCTATACGACGATAGTTTAGACGGTTCGGAGGGTGTCGCCAACCAGGTCAAGCTGCTGGGTGGCTGGATGAGCGCGCGGGGTCACAAGGTTAGCTATTTTGGGGGCGAAACCAAGTTAAAAGACTGGCATGGCGGCAAAGTTTACAGCCTTGCCAAAAATGTAAGGGTAAGATTTAACGGTAACCGCCTATCAATCCCCTTGCCTGCTAAAAAAGCAGCCATTAGACGGGCTTTGGCAGTCGAAAAACCTGATATTCTACACGTCCAGATGCCCCATTCGCCTTTCATGAGCCAACGAGTTATAGATGCCGCAGGTAATACACCTGCTGTTGGCACTTTTCACATCTTTCCGGCCGGTAATTTAGTAAGAGTCGGAGCTCGTTTGCTGCGGTTAGCCTACCATGGCCGTCTTTCAAAAATAGGCGAGGTAGTTAGTGTTAGTTCAGCCGCCCAGGAGTTTGCAAAATCGTCCTTCAAACTTAAGACTTCGGTAGTTCCCAACATGGTCGATATTAAGCAGTTTAAAGTCCAAAAAGCTAGCATCAAGCCTAACCAAGTAGTCTTCTTGGGTAGATTGGTTGATCGAAAGGGGTGCGCCCAACTAATACAAGCCTTCTCGAGCGTCAAACAGCACATTCCGGAGGCTAGATTAGTTATTGCCGGCGACGGGCCACAGCGCAACCAGCTGGAGTTTCTTGCTAAGCGATTAGGTCTTGGAACAAGCGTTGAATTTCTTGGCTTTGTCAGCGAGCAGCAGAGACGTCAGCTACTGGCTAGCGCCGCCGTGGCTTGCTTCCCTTCCCTCTACGGCGAAAGTTTCGGCATCGTACTGATTGAAGCTATGGCGGCCGGCAGTGGAGTGGTACTGGCTGGCAATAACCCGGGTTATGCCAGTATTATGGGAGCCATCCCAGAAACTATGTTTGACCCACGTGATCCTAAAGCCTTGGGGGATAAAATTCTGCTTTTTTTAGGCGACAATCAACTAAGTACATCGGTTCATGAGTCCCAGGCCAAACTGGTTAAACAATTTGATGTTAACAATGTAGGCCCGCAGATAGAAGCACTTTATGAGCGGGCAATTGATAAAACAGCTGGGACAAGGCATAATTGAGTCAAATATGAATAGCGGCCGAGACGTCACAGTCAATATAACCAACCGCACTATCATTCGTGTCTTTTTCTGGGTGGTGGCTTTTGTGCTGCTATTCAAATTCTTTGGCCGTATATCCCACGAGTTAACTCTTGTGTTCGCCTCTTTCTTCTTGGCCCTGGCGCTTAACCCGGTAGTCAGCGCCATGAGTAAACGCCTGAAGATAGATAGTCGAGTACGAGCTACAGCTGCTGCTTATACTATGGTGATTGCTATTATAGCCATCTTCTTCTCCCTGGTAATCCCGCCTCTAGTGCGCCAAACCCGTACCTTTATCACCGACGTGCCGCAAATTGTTGAGAATTTTCAGACTCAGGATACCCGCTACGCCAGGCTAGCCAAGAAGTATAAACTCGACCAAAAAATAACTACCGGCGCTAAAAATTTCGCTAAAAACTATGCCGACTATGGCAGCACGGTGCTAGATACCGGCAAAAGAGTGGCCGAAGTCTTTGTATCCATCATAGTGGTGCTGATAATGACCTTTATGATGCTGGTAGAGGGCCCACGCTGGTTGGACTCGTTCTTTGCCCTAATGCCGCCTAAACGGCGGGCGCACGACCGTGAGATAGCCAGAAGGATGTATAGAGGCGTTACCGGCTTTGTTAACGGCCAGGTAATCCTGGCTATAATAGCCGGCGTATTTGCCTTCAGTACTCTGGAGATAGCCAGTCATTTTACCAGCTCCTCTGTAAATGCCTTGGCTCTGGCCGGCATAGTCTCGGTGTTTGCCCTGATTCCACTGTTCGGTAATCCTGTCTCATCATTAATTGTGTGCTTGGTTTGTCTCAGCACTTCGGCCAGCTTGGCACTTATAATGTTAATTTACTTTGTGATTTATTTCTTTATAGAAAGCCACACTCTCCAGCCGGTAATTCAGTCTAAGCTCAATGATTTGTCGCCACTTCTGGTCTTTATAGCGGCCATCATAGGTATTGGTTTTGCTGGCTTTCTTGGCGCAATCATTGCAATCCCAACCGCCAGTGCCGTCAAAATCCTAGTTGAAGATCAAATTCAAAAACGCGGCCTAAGAAGCGCTACTTAAAGCCTATTTCCTGTACCAGATCGAGCCGTGCTCGGTATCGTTTATTTCTATCCCCTGCTCGCTGAGCTGGGCACGAATTTCATCTGACCTTGTCCAATCACCTGCCTTGCGGGCTTCTTCCCGTTCGCCAATTAATGCTTTCTGCTCGCCCTCTATGTCCTGGCTGCTGGCCAAGCCGAGTCCAAAATGTTTATCGAGTTCTTTAAGAAGCTCGAAATCAGGGGCTATTTTGTCTGTAAATTCATTCAGTTGAGCTAGTCCTCGGGCGCTATTAAGATCGTCTTGCAGACCGGCTTTAATCTCACTAAGCAAGCGAGTTGACTGAGCGGCATCTACGACCGGCAGTTTATGGGGTTGCCAGCGCAAGTCAGCCCAGGCCCGCAAACCTGTCAGGTTCTGTGCGGCGGCATCTAGCGCATCCCAGGTAAAGTTTGTCTGCGTTCGATAGTGCGACTGCAAGTAAAGAAGCCTGAGGGCTAGTGGGTCATAACCCTTTTCGGTAATGTCCTTAAGCGTAAAGAAGTTTGATTTTGACTTACTCATCTTTTGGCCGTCAACTAGCAGATGTTCGTTATGCAACCAGTAATTAGCTAGTTTGACTCCGTAAGCAGCTTCGGTTTGGGCCATCTCGTTGGTGTGATGTGTGCCAATATGGTCAACCCCGCCGGTATGGATATCAATTGGCTCGCCTAGCGTGGCGTGGATAATCGCTGAGCACTCCAAATGCCAGCCCGGAAAGCCATCGCCCCATTCGCTTGCCCAATGCATGGAATGGTCAGCAAACCTTCCAACCGTAAAAAACCACAGCGCAAAGTCCTGAGGGTTTCGCTTCTGATTATCCTTAACCACTTCTTCTCTGGCTCCTACCTCTTTTTCCGACAGTTTTTGACCGGTCAGCTCGCCATAACTTGGTAGCTTGGAAACATCAAAGTATATAGCCTCCTCTACTACGTAGGCAAAGTCCTTATCCAGCAAAATTTTTACTATCTCCAGCTGCTGAGGGATAAAATCTGTGGCTCTGGCATAACTGCAGTGAGGGCCACTATATCCATTCGGCGGAAGGATATTTAGTTTGGCTGCGTCATCATGAAAGGCTGCGATGTAAAAATCGGCTACTTCCCAAACAGTCTTCTTTTCTCTAGCTGCACCTTTTTCAAGTTTGTCCTCACCCTCGTCTTCGTCGCTAACCAAATGACCAACATCAGTAATATTCATTACGTGCTTCACCTTATAATCCGAAGCCTCCAGGGTTCTGCGCAAGGTGTCTGTGAATACGTAAGCCCTCAAATTACCAATCTGAGCGTAGTCGTAGACGGTCGGGCCGCAGGTGTAGAGCTTAACTTCATCAGGTGATAAAGGCGTGAACTCCTGCAATTCGCGTCCCAGGCTGTTGTAGAGCTTCATGCCGGCTGTTCCGCTTGATTCTGGTCAAGTAATTCGCTGGCGGTCTTGATAGTTTCAGCCTTGATTTGCTCGTAAGCCCGGCCGTCGGTTATTTTGAAGCCGCTGGCGTAGGCATGGCCTCCGCCGCCGAAGTGCTCAGCCAGCTTATCGGCGATTCCGGACCCGTAGTTACAGCGAATTTTGGCTGTAATTTTGCCATCAGTGTAGAGTTTGAAGCAAATTGCTACGTCTGTGCCCTTAGCCAGGCGCATGTCATCTATGACCAGCATTGGCGGGTTATATAGCGGGCTATACTTTTCAATTTCTTCCCAGGGGATGGTTAGCATGGCAATGCGGTTATTGTCATGGAATTCAACTCGCTGCAAGAGCCTGCCCTTATATGGGATTAGCTCTGGTTCACGGCGCATGGTTTGGCGCCGGGCGTTGTCAATTTCGGCCAAGCTAACACCGCCCTGTACCAGTTCGGCAATGATAAATATAGACCGGGCGGTTGTGGCTTCCGTGGTCAAACCCATACTGTCACTTAATATGGAGATAGCAATCAACTTCTGGGCCTCATGGTTGAGCTGCCACCCCAGCTGCTGGGCAATCTCATAAATAACTTCACCTGTAGATACGGCAGAAACGTTGCAAATAACTGTGGCGAAGGAAATAGTTGGGGCTGTAGAGTGATGGTCAATGACAATACATGGTTTACTGGCCAGCCAAGACTTGGAGCCGGTCTTATCCAGCTGCTCAAGCAGGATATCACTACTAGTATCAACAATTATGCTGGCGTCAAATTGTGTTGGCATAGCAGTCACTACTCGGTCGGCGCCGGGCAGATATTTTAGATAGCTTGGCAAATCAACACCGCAGTACATAATTACGTCTTTATCTAGGTCACCTAAAATGTGCTCTAGTGCCAAAGAGCTGGCTAGGCTGTCGGCGTCCGGATTGTCGGCCTGAACCACCACAATTTTTGTGGCTGCATCTACAACCGCTTTAATTTCATTTACCTGAGAATAATTAGCCATTACCAGTTATTGTATCTTAAGCAACTCAAGTCTTAAAGGAGAGCCTGCCGGCCTTCTAAAGCCCTGGTTAAAGTAATTTGATCGGCATACTCTAAATCTACACCTACCGGTAAGCCACGAGCCAAGCGTGTTATCTTAACCGGAGATTTGCCTATTTGTTGAGTAATAAGTAGGGCCGTGCTTTCTCCCTCAACACTGGCGTTAGTAGCTAGGATTAATTCTTTTACCTTGTCTTTTTTGATTCGTTTAACCAGCTCGGCTATTTTCAGTTGCTCCGGGCCAACGCCGTCTATCGGCGACAGCAGACCGCCCAAAACGTGATATGTCCCACCAAAACTGTTGGTTTTTTCAAGCGCCACAATGTCAAATGGGTCAGCTACAACTGCCACCAGCTGCTTATCCCGGCGCGGGTCATCGTACAGTGGACTAACCTTACTGCCGGCCTCCATCAAAGCGAAAGTTACCGGACATACAGCAATACCACCAGACAGCCCCTCAATGGCGTCCGATAGAAGGTGAGATTTAGACGCATCAGCCTTCAGTAGGTAATAGGCGTAGCGTTCGGCGGTTCGCGGTCCAACGCCGGGCAATTGAGCAAAGGCTTCAATCAGCTCAGTCAGTGATTTTGGAATAGCCGAATTCACTGTTTGGAACCTGCTTTATAAGCCCAAGTTGCCAAGAGCGCCCATCATTGGCTGCATTTTTTCAGCTGCTAACTTCTGACTTTGATTAATGGCTTCTTTAATGGCTTCTTCCAGCCACATCTCCAGTTGGCCAATATCATCAAGATCGACATAGTCAGGGTCGATAGTTATTTTTTTAATCTTTTGTTCGCCGGTTATTTCAACTTTTACAGCACCGTCGCCAGTCTCTACTAAAATTATTTCATTCTGAAGCTCTTTTTGGAGTTTTCGGGCCTTCATCAACAGCTTGGCTTGATCCATTTTACTCACAGTTTTGTACTCCTTATCTACCTCTTATTTTAGCACGTAGCTATGGCTTACTGCCACCGTCGCCGGCCAAGCTATCAAGCTATAGCGAATGCCATATAGTACGCTTGCAAAAACTAGGACTGACATCAGCCCAATTGCGAAACCCTTAGCGATTGGGTTGAGCGGAAAAACATGCCGCCACTCTATAAATAAGTACCGCAGGCCCATAGCCATCATTACGGTAAGCAGTGGCAGAACAAGCGCCAGTACCGAAAAGTTGTCGTTCAGTCCGGACAGCAATGCAGCGAATAGAACAAGACCGGTAATCGTAAGGAACTCGCGTCTCAGCCTTGAGTACATCACAAAGGCGCCAAAGATTATTAAGCCCACCTGCGCGGCATTAAGCAGCGGCAGCTTGCCAATAGATAACGTCTGATGCTGGCGACTTTGAAAGAAAAAGGCAGCTATAGCCCAGGCCCAGGATTTAGCTATAGCGCCAATACTGCCGAATGAACCAGGAATAAGCAGCCATGGTTTAACAAGTGACGGATGAGCTATAAGTCCAATAATAAGCGGGAGAAGCAGTACGATAAACATTAATGAAACGTAGAAGTAAGCTCGTCTGTTTAGTTCTGTTTTGACTGCCAGGTTCTTAACGTTCGAGTAACACGCGGCTCCTACCAGAATCATAATCCAGACCATTCCCGGCAGGTATAAGGACAAGCTGACGGCTAATATCAGGAGTAGAATTGGCCAATTTTCAGCAGTCCGGCGACTAACCAAGTAGTAGGTAGCCAATATAAGAACCGGCGTAAAGTACATAATTGCCGGCGTAGCGCTCCTGGCCGCGAGTATAAAATAAGGTGTGGTTACCAATAGGATGGCACTAAGCATGGCTATCGACTTACCCAACCAGCCTTTTAGCATGTAGTAAAAACCCACGGCGATAACCAGAGCAATGATAACGGCGGTAAACCGGCTAAAAAATATAGAGTGATTTATGTGTAGCAGCAAGTCCTGCAATAACCGATATGGCAGGTTAATTGGATTTTTTAAAATCGAGGATAGATTAGGCGAGTTTATAGTTAACTTCTCAGACTGGCTCAGACCGCTTGGCGAACTACCCAGCCTCCAAGTAAGCATTGCTAGCAGTCCAATGATGCCTAATACCAGAGTTGTGTTGGATACTTGCCATAGCCGCACTACTCCCAGCCTAATTTTCGATAGCATAAATAGAATTATAGCAAAATAACCGGTTGACTACTCAAATGGCTGGTCATCGTGGCGAGTGTCTAAGTCCCGGAAAGTCTGGCGGTTTCGGTCAAAGTAGACTTCCAGATTGCCGGTTGGGCCATTACGGTGCTTTTTAATGAAAATATCCGTGATATTCTGCCGGTCAGTCTCAGGGTTATACCATTCCTCTCGGTACAAGAAAGCCACAATATCGGCGTCTTGTTCAATGGAGCCGGATTCACGCAGGTCAGATAGTTGCGGGATTTGCGGGCTTCGACTCTCTACCGACCGGCTCAACTGGCTTAGGGCCACTACCGGCACATTAAGTTCGCGGGCTAAAATCTTAAGACCGCGGCTAATTTCAGAAATTTCCTGAACCCGGTTAGCGACTGTGGCGAAGCGCGAGCCACCGCTCATTAGCTGCATATAATCAACCATAATAACCGCCAGCGGATGCTGATGGTGCAGGCGGCGGGCTTTGGTGCGCAGGTCACTTACGGTTATGCCGGAGGTGTCATCAATAAATAGTGGAGCCTCGGCCAGCTCGCCCATTGCGGCGCTTATTCGTTCAAAGTCTTTGTCGGTCAGGCCTTCGCCGGTTCTAAGTTTCCAGGCGTCTACGCCGGCTTCGGCGGCTAACAGGCGGTCTACCAACTGCTCTTTGCTCATTTCCAGGCTAAATATCAACACTGATCCCTGCTTGGCTTTGGTGGCTATATTTAGCGATAGGTTCAACATCAAAGCGGTTTTACCCATGGATGGCCGGGCGGCAATAACCACAAGATCTGAGCGCTGCAGACCGGCTAGCTGCTTATCAATATCCTTAAGGCCGGTTGGTATGCCCCGCAGACCACCTTTGTTGCGATGCAAGTCGTCCAAGCGGTCAAAACTCTCACCCAAAATTGATTCCAGACTGGTTATATCCTGGCGGACATGGCGTTGGCTGACTTCAAATAGCCGTGTTTCAGCCTCCTCAATCAACTCCTGAAGGGTTTTGCTCTCATCGTGGCCAATACCGGCAATGTCCTGTGAGGCGCCTATTAAACGGCGTCTAATAGCCTTGTCGGCAACAATTTCGGCATACTGCTCCAGGTGCGAGGCCGTGGGAACGGTATTTGTTAGCTCTGTAAGGTAGCTGGCGCCGCCAATGGAGTCGAGCTGGCGCTTAGATTTTAGCTGTTCGCTCAAAGTCAGGATATCCAGCGGACTGCGCTTATCGTGTAGTACCCGCATGGCCGCAAAAATTACCCGGTGCCTATCGTCATAAAAATCCATCGAGTCAATTTGGTCGCTAATTTTCAAAAAACCATCGCCGTCAATCAGCAAACTGCCCAGCAAGCTGGCTTCAACATCAATATTTTGTGGCGGCGTCCCCGCCCTGGCGTCTACACTATCCATAACAACTACTTATATTATGATTCTAGCACCTCGGCGGAACCGAAGATATTGCTTATGGCCTGCACTGAGTCAGACTGCTCACTAGCTTTATAAAAATCCTGTTGGGGCTCTATTTTTAAGCTTTTGACCATCTCCTTATCAACCACCGTTGCAATTAAAAGTTTGCTGCCACAAATACTCTCAATTGCCGAGCTGATGATATCTTTAGCCGAGGCCTGGTTAATTTTCTTTTGGTGCAGTGGAAACTCAAAAGCCAAAGTTAGTGTATCCCCAGACAGATTAGGACTTGCTAAACGCAGAGCTGTGTAGAGCGAGGCATTGAGTGCCTTCACTTTATCTAGCACGTCTTCCCACATACTCAGGTCAAAGTTAGACTGCTGCAGGCTTGGTTTAGGTTGCGTAGGCTGAACTTTGGGACTGGTGTCTGGTTGAGCCGGAACCGGGGTGTTATTAGCAACCGGTTTAGGTGCAGTCTGATTGGCTGTTGATGTCTCAAGTAGAGCTATCTCCAGCTCATCCATAGTTGCGGCGCTACTGCTGACTCTAGATAAGGCTTTTAGTAGGCTGGTGCTGCCATTTGGCGCCTTATTACTCTTTAGTAGCAGCCTTAGTTCCTTGGACAGGAGTTTGGCAATAGAGCTGGCCTGACCGCCTTCGTTCCGCAAATCTGATAACAACTCAAGCAACTCCGGAGTACTGCCTGAGAAGGTTAGCTGAAGCAGTTGGTCAACAGAGTCTGCCGGCGGTAGTCCCAGTTGTAGCCTAACAAGCTGGCTGTCAATCTTCTGGCTGGTTGAGCTTAGCTGGTCAAGCAAGCCAAGGCTGTCGCGCAAGCTGCCCTCACCAAACTCGGCCAACAGTTCCAGCGCATCATTATCAATGGAAATTTTCTCTTTCTTGGCAACCATCGCCAGGTGGGCCTTAGCCGTCTCTGGGCTAACAGCTTTAAAGTTATGACGCTGGGTGCGGCTTATAATAGTTTCGGGCAGTTTGTGGGCCTCTGTAGTGGCTAGAATGAAGATGCAGTGGGCTGGTGGCTCCTCAAGGGTCTTTAGGAGGGCGTTGAATGCTTCGCGGGTGAGCATGTGGACTTCGTCAATAATATAAACTTTGTATTTTGATGACGTCGGGGCAATGTGTACTTTTTCGCGCAAATCTCTAATTTCATCTATCCGGCGGTTACTGGCGGCGTCTATTTCAATAATGTCCAGGTGAGTTGCTTCGCCTTCGTAGGGTATTTGATTGACTTCATGAGCCAGAATTCGGGCAACGCTGGTCTTACCCACGCCTCTGGGGCCAGTAAAGAGATAAGCGTGGCTAATCTTCCCTGATTTTATAGCTGCTTCCAGGGTTTTGGTTATGTGCTCCTGCCCAACTACTTCATCAAAAGATGTTGAACGGTACTTTCTATATAATGCCTGCCCCATAGTTACCTAATTATACCTTTAAGCTTGTCAGGCGGCTGTTGTTTTTTGTATTAAAAGAAAGCTATTCGTTATCGGGAAGATAGCCCGAGTGGCGGATTCATTCCGCACCCAGCGTGACATGCCAACCCCGAGGGGGTGTCTTATAAGGCAGCCTCTAGCGCTGCCCACTCGGCGTTGACTGAATCGTCTTCCGGAATGTTCACGCTAACTTGGTCGCCTGGTTTGGCCTTGAAGTAAGTAACGCTGGCTAGCAGCACTCGGTATTCTTTGCCACCAACATCCACTGAGTAGTGTCCGTCTTTTTGGTTCAGCTGGCCAACAACTTGTTTCCTGGGTATTGGGCCAATTTGTTTATACATAAAGGCGCCGTCTTCGGCGATGGTCAATTTCAAAATATCACCCTGAACCAGTTTGGATTTGCTGGCATAGTTAGCTGGTACTGGGTAGGTTTTGGCGTCGGAGCCAACCATGTTCTGGCCGTCAAATACACCTTCAATAACCTTGCCTAAGGAATCGTCCTTAGCTTTGGTGGTCAACGCCGAATCATCGCCAACTAAACTAACTAGCAACTCTTTGGTTGCCGCTAGACTTGTTTCGGCCTCTGCAATTAATGATCGCAGACGCTTAATTTGTTTTTCCGGTATATCCGCCATCTTACCCTCGCCAGTCTCCGCTACTTCCTCATCTTTGTTTGACTGCTATTACCCCAAAACTACCACAGTTCATATGGTTAGTCAAAGTGTAAATGGTTGCCTGTGGATAAATAATTTACCCAAATTAATGCAGCCTGGGTTTTTGGGTAGTGTTCGCAGACAAAATTTATCTAGTTCAACCCGCAGAAGACAGCAAAGTTAAAGTGACTTTTGGCAGATATGTTTTTGCTTCGCTTATCGTAGGGTTGGATTGGCGGCTTTGGCCATCAATGCCAGCGTTTCCAGCTCAGCTCTTTCAGCCTCGGCGTCGTAGCTCAAAACTTGGTCCCAATAGTGCGGCAGTAAAACATGGTTGCAAGGGAAAGGTTGTTCTTGTTTGGTCTCGTGCAGTTTTAGTAGCGAGCCTAGCGTAAATAATTCATGTGCGTCACCAGTTGGTGTGGCTGTAGCTATCAACATGTCGGCAGAAGTTAGTTTGGAGCCGTCAAACATAGCCCTACATTTGTGGCACGGATGCAGTGTGGGCGATTCAACGCCGCTGATATCTATTTGCGGCGGCCCGCTAACCGCAATGGCTAGTACTTTGGTAAATCCACGGGCCCGTATGGTCTCGAGGGCCCTTTTTTCAGCACAGTTCCAGGGTGCCCCTTTATAAGGAGTAAAGTTGCCGCCAAAATATACCCCAGTACGTTTACCAGGCTCATCCAAAACATAGGCGGCCGCTCCAACTTTAAAGCCGCGGTGGGAATGACCCAATTGCTCAACGGCTTGCTGGGACAAATCAACAATTCTACACAGCGATTGTACGGCTAAGTAGTTTATATCAACCTCGTCTCGGAATCGGCTAAGATCATACCAGCCTTCCGTAAATCTTGGCCTATCAGCCGGACCCAAAGCATCCATACTCGTCATTCGATATATTATATAATTAAAGTCGGATTAATCAACACGAAATACAAGAAGAGACAGCACAGTTAAAGCGACTTAAGGTAAGTCCAGGGTACGTTGGCTTGCAGCTTCACGAATTCGCGGAACGTAACGTTCAAATTCCGCTCTAAGATCTTCTATTTGTTGACCTGCGGAACGGGGTGTGGCGCCCGGCTCTAATGCCAAACCTTCGTTTTCAGTCATAAAACTTGTCCAAGTATTTATAGCGACAGATGATAGCTTTTTAACAACTCCAGCCTGCAAAGACAGCGCTTCCCGGTCTGGAACGCCGTTCATGCCTGCTATAGCGTCAGAGACGGGCTCAAGCTGATCATAATAGTACTCTTCATCTAGGCTCGCTACGTCTTGGGCAGTTGCCTGATTTAGCGTTTCTGCTGTTACCGCGAAGAGTCTGTCTAGGTGTGTGTCTATAGTGCCTGGCCATAATTCAGGAGGTGTTTCAAAATGTGTTGCAGTGCCAATAAGGCCACCGGCCAGTTTTCCTATATGCCCTGCCGCCCGGGATAGCAACTGTACCCTGGCTAGGGCATCGCTTTCACCAATTACATCCGCAGATTGAATGTCTAGGTTGGCTCTCCATAAATTACCACCAACAACCCTACCCATGCTGCTTTGGGGGTCCCTGATGTCAGGAAATTCTTTCCAATGTTCCCATTGCAGCGGGAAAGGAGATTTTGTTGCAGCCCAAGCAGCCTCAAGCGCCAGCCACTCAAAGTGGTTTAAGTCAGATGCCGGTATAGCTTTACCTGAATCTTCAGGAGATAACATAAGTATACAATAACATAAGTAGTACTATTGGTCAATTTGGCACAGTGAATAGTTTAATGATTATGCTTTACAAACTATAAACAATGTGCTATTATAGAGCTCAAATGCGGTCTCAGGGCCGATTTCTCTTCTACAAAAATTCAATTAAATAAAAGGTAAAACATTTACAGATTGTTGCCAGACTTCAGGCTATTTTATTGGTGTTTATTGTATAGACACCAATAAGGGAGCCTAGAAACCAAGAGATCTCGAATCCGGCAACTTAACTTAGCCGGAGAAGGAGGCAGTGCAATGAAGGGTTTCATAGATACGTACCTCGCGATGAAGTATTTCGTGCTTATGTACCTCTTGGGGCCCGCGATGATTCTAGCCGGTATCGCTGGGATTGTGCTGGTGTGGGTCTTCTGCAAGAATTTCGCCCTGGGTGTGTTGGTGGACATCGTCTGTATCGGGATGGTTGTCTTTGGTGTCATCATCATCGACACCACTATCGAACTAATAGCCGAACACAGGCACTGGGGCGATTACAACCCCTAAGAGACGGGGTTCAAACCGTCGACAGGCATCAGTGGCGATTGTCGCCCACAATGGCTAGGGCTTCCTTTCCGGGGCGTGCGCGTAATGCGCACGCCCCGGTACAACCTTTCAACTAAGGTTACAGAACTTTATAAATTGCGGCCTTTGTGCCGACTTCCCTTCCGAAAATAACAACTAATAACTGTCCTGCATCGGCTTTTTGCCTGCTTTGGACTCATAAAAAGGAAATTAAATGAACGAACCTATAACAATAATTCTATCTGTTCTATTAGGGCTAGCCTCTGGCTTTGTCAGCGGCATTGCCACTGGCGGCGGCATGGTGTCTATCCCGGCATTGATGTTTATGGGGCTCTCGCCAAGTACAGCCATAGCCACTACCAGCTTAGTGGGCGTTAGTAGCCTAACCTCTGCTTTTAAGTACCATAAGTCTAACCTTATAGACGTTAGGCGGGTCTTGCCGATGGTACTTCTGGCGTTTTTGGGCGGAATCATCGGTTCTAAGCTTCTGCTACATATCGATGA
>CAZVAN010000022.1:0-15626 GCA_964625245.1 uncultured Candidatus Saccharibacteria bacterium
CTGGCGTCAGCACCAAAGGTACCGCGAGTAGTGTTCATCAGTGTCCAGTCAATCGCACCGCTGCCGGCCTGCGGGTATTCATAGAGCGCGGCTGTGGTCGAGCCGGTATTTGAGCCTCCGTATAGCCTGCCGTTATAGACATATAGTTGTATGGAGTCTTGGTCGGCGGCATCGCCGGCTATTAACTTACCAACAGTGGTGTTAACCCTTATAAAGTTGGCAGCGGTATTGGCAACTGGAAGTGTGGTTGTTTTGAGCATATAGACGGCGGCGGCGTTACCGGCGGTCTTGCTCATTGAGATATAGAGGTTTCCATTGTAGACAACCATACTGGTGGTATCTGAGTAGACAGTATCCGCGCCATAACTTCCACCGGTCAGTGTGACCGAGAGGTTAGTCCAGGTAGTGCTATTGCCATTCCAAGCGGCTATGATATTAGTCGTCGAACCGGTGATACTACCGGAGTATAGATAGCCGTCATATACGGCCAGAATAAAGCCGTCTTTGTCAGCGGTGGTTTCAGCGGCGCTCTTACCGTCAGTGGCAGTAATCTGGGTGAAGGTGGTACCACCATCCCAGCGGCCAATTTCTGCCAAGTTGGCCAACTGATCGGCAACAATTAACTGGCCATTGTACACCACCATACTGGTAATGCCAGTAATTGTAGTTTCGGACATACCTAAGCTGCCGCGGGTAGCGTTGACCATTGTGAATGAATCGGCAGTGGTATCGGCAGTACTGCTTGAATATATGGCGCCGGTTGCAGCGGCGGTTTGGTTGCCGATATAAAGCTTGTTGTTATAGACAGTCATGACGAAGGCATCGGCATCTACAGCATCACCAGTAACAGCTTGACCAACAGCATGGGTAACTAGTGTCCAAGTTGTACCGCCGTCATAACGGTAGACTCCAGCAGCGTTGGTCTTAGCCACAGCTGCAAATAATTTACCCCTGAATTCTACTTCGGAAGTAACTCTGTCGTTGGCTGTAGCTGCACCAAATGTACCGGCTGCCGAGTTAAGGCTTGCCGTGCTTGTGCCGGTTGAGGCAGTATCGACTTGGGCGCCAATGGTTACAATGCCGTTGGCGCGTAGGGCTTCATCCCAACCGGTGCCAATAAGCAGGCCGGTTTCCGTAGAATTAGCCTGAGGGCTGGCTAGGTTGCCAATACTCAAGCCTTCCAGGGTTGTGGTAGCACCGGTGTTACCCGATGTTACGTTAATCTTTAGCCCAGCGTTATCGGCTGAAGCGGTGGAGCCGGTTGTATTGAAATTGATTGATGCGCCATCAACACCTGTGGTCGAGGTGGCGCCGCTGGCGTTAGTAATTGCCAGCTGGTCTACGGTTGTGGCGGCTGAGGCGGTTAGTTGCAGGTTGGAGCCGGCTCCCTGGCTGAACACCACATCGCTGCCGGCCGATGGCTGCAAGTTAAGGTTACCGGAGCCACTTTGGATATTAGTGGTGCTGGTGGTATTTGCTGAACCGATTGTGGTGATTTTAGCATTAGCCCCGGTGCCAACATTGACGTTGCCAACGGTGCCGCTGTCTATAGTTACGGCGTTGGCGCCGGCAGCTGATTGCAAGCTTATAGCGCCGCTAGCTGTTAAGGCCGTGGTGGTGCCAAAACTTATGGTGCCAGAGGCCGATTGTACTGTAAGACCAGCGCCGCCGCCGGAAGAAACAGTCACCGCTCCGGCGCCTGTGTAGCTCTTACCGGCCGCTATGCTTATATTGTTTGCTGTAGTAAGTAAGCCGCTATTACTGACCGAGAACATACTCGAGCCACCTGATTGGGCATTTATTAAGTTGCCACCGGCCGCAGAGTTGCTCTGGCTGACCAGCAAAACATCCGGCGCTATGTTGGAAGACGAGCTAGCCGAAGAAGTATCTTCCACTTTGAGGACAGATGAGCCGGTGGTGTTAAATGTACCTTGGGTAAAGTTGCGGGTAATCTTGAAGTCTGAGTAGGTATTGTCTTTATTGGCGGTTAAGGAAACGCTCTTGGCCACGGTTAGAACATCGGCTTCGGCGCCCAGGGCAAAGCTAATACTGCCCGTTCCCTGGCCTATTTGAGTGGTTCCCGACGAAGCCGCGAAGACCGCTGCGCCAGAGCTATAGTATATGTCTGCGTAGTTTGAGCCGGTGCTGTCATAAACTTTGAGATGAGGAGTACCGCTGGCTAGATTCAAACTTAAGAAGTTCTGCGTGCCGCCCGAGTTTTGAACGTCCATTATATCTGACGTGGGTGAGCCGGCACTAGTTTGCTTAACGGTTAACGATACTACGTCCGCAACCGGTGCAATTGTAGTTGCACCACCGTCAGCAACAGTCAAGACTGATGTAGTGTTGTCCTGAAGCTGGAGAATATTACCGGTGGTTGAGCCGTTGGAAGCATAGAGAGCAGAGCTACTGGCAGAGCCGCCGCCTAAGGCGAAGTAGCCACCGTAATTAACTGCGCTGGCATCGCTACCGCCCGCGGTTCCGGCAATAGCTTTATTGACCTTAGCACCTGAACCATTACCAGTAATTGACGAGTTAACTCCGGTGTTGGTATTGGCTAGAGCAGTAGCATCGGTTAAGGCAACGTTAATGCCGTTAGTTATAGAAGTTGAGGAAGTATTATTGACAGTAACAGTCTGAGCATAGCCATTGACTGTGCCGCCAGTGGAGGAGCCGTTGGTTAATGTCTGGCTAATGTGCGTTTGTCCGCTCGTTAAGTTGGCTGCTGGCTGTAGTGTTACAAGTCCGCCGTCGGCAACAGTTAGAACATCAGTAGTGTTATCTTGCAGTTTTAGTATATTGGCAGCAATTGTGGAATTTGAAGCATAGAGAGCGGATGAGGCTGCGGCCGGCGTAGAGCTGGTGGAATCAAAGGTAAAATACCCGCCATAGGCCGTAGCATTACTGCCGCCAACTTTAGTGTCGCCGTATACACCGATAGATGTAAACGCAGCATTTGCAGATTGTACACTGCGACCAATTACACCTCTATAGAAATTGCTTGCTGTACCGGTAGTACCATTGTAGCCGTAGGTACCTACCCCCGCATAAACATTTAACGCAGATGAGCCAGCTCCTGTAGCCGCCCCTAGGACACCGTAGGTATCATCTTGGACACTGGCCGTACTTACTCCACAAGAACCAACGCTTAGAACAGCTGTGCTGAATACACCACCACAAGCATTAACCATTGAGCTACCAGAAATTCCATTAGAAACACCTGAGATACCAATTCCACGATTTACAGCTGTATCAATTCCAATTTGTTGTTGGCTGGTGTTGGTACCGCTGTTAAGGGTAACTTTTAGACCTGTGTTAATGTTGGCAAGTGTAGTAGCGTTGTCCGTCAATGATATGTTGGTGCCATTGGTGTTTGATGCGGAGCTGGTGTTACTTACCGTAATTGTTTGGCTGTAACCTTGCACTGTACCACCAGTAGAAGAGCCATTGGTGAAGTTCTGGGTCATTTGAGTCTGACCGGCAGTCAGGCTGGCTGCTTGTTGAATCATTATTGAACCTTCAACAGTCAGTTGACCAGTGGTATTAATAGTAGGTGCTGTATTGCTGTCGCCAACAAAGCCAGTATCTGTAAGACTTGTAGAATTTGTCGAACCTATAAGCCCATTGGTGTTTGGTGAGGTACCATGAGCAGTTCGATAAACCTTATAGGATGTAGCGCCTGTTACAGCGCTCCAACTGATTAAGTTATTATTGCTGACAGTCAAAGTTGCGTTGTCTGTTGCGCTAACCGTTCCGGATGCCGAAGCCGTAGTTTCTCCTCCATAAGCGTTAACCGCTGTAACCACATATGTCCAGGTGGCGGTATCAGCATTGGCACCTTGCGAAGTTACGCTAGGAGCAGCGGGAACACTCAGTAAGCTGTTGCCTCCGCCAAGCACCGTATTACCCTGGATATAGGCAGACCCAGATACACCTAGGTCGCCGCTGTCTTGTATGCCATTACCTACGTTTAGCCCGCCTTGGATAGAGGCATCACCTGCGAAGTTTGAATTACCGTTCACGGAGAGTGAGCCAAGCTCTGCCCCGCCAGCCTCCAGCTGCTGGAGGTAGGCGCCGCCAAGATCATAAATTTGCAAACCGCCACTGCTGTTTGAATTCACTACATAAGCGTAGCGCCCGTTCACCGTCATGCCATAAACGCCTGTGATGGGGTTAGGGATGGTACCTAGACTACGAGGAGAAGCCGGATTGGTTATATCAAAAACCTGTACTCCCGAAGTGCCGCCAGATACATCACCGGCGATGTAGGCATAGTTCCCTTGGACAGATATAGCTACAGCCGTTTGGCTGCCGGTACTAACGGTAGAAACAACCGATGGAGCGTAAGGTGACGATATGTCTACAATAGTGAACTTGTTATTGTTGCGACCGGCAATATAGGCATACTTGCCACGGATTTGAATAGTGAATGGCTGGTTAGAAGCAAGCGCTAGTGTAGAGACCAGGGTTGGGCTACGAGGGTTGGAAATATCAATAATATAAAAGTTGCCATTAGCGGCTGAACCTACATAAGCGTAGCGACCGCTGACAGTGACTTTAGGTGAAAAGCCGCTGCCTGTGTCGATAGACAAAGCTCCAACGGCGCTTATTGAGCTTGGGTTACTTACATCAAAAACCCTGAAGGTTTTAGTAGAATTACTGACGGCATAGATATAACGACCTTGAAGGTCAATGCCCGATAGATCCATTGCGCTGGTGCCACCTGTGCCAGCGAGTGTGGGTGAAATAGGATTACTGATGTTATAGACATTCAAAGCTCCTGACGCCGAATAAAGATACGAGCCTTGGGCAATGAGGCTCATAGGGTTACCTGACTGACTGAATGAACCTACTATAACCGGAGCGGACGGAGTAGAAATATCAATTACGGATGTAGCGCCGCCGCTATTTCCAACATAAGCGTATTTACCCTGAATGCCCAGAGCTTCCGAGAATGATCCGGGAATAATGGAGGCCAATGTACTAGAACCTACCGTTCCGCCTACGTAAAGTTGGCCGGTGGGCGTACCGTTGCCGCCTACCGAAATCTGAAGTTGGGTATTCGAATTATTTGTACTTATATAAGCGTTAGCGATTGAAGGCGGAGTAGCGGAACCAGCAGTTATAGAACCTTTATCCGCAAAGTAGTTGGTGGGCACCGTTGTCAGATATACTTCACTATTGCTAGCGCCGCCGGCAGCGGTTCGATAAACCTTATACCCGGTTGCTCCGGTAACTGCGGTCCAACTGAAATTTATGGTTAACGTCCCCGAAGAACCTGTGGTGGCGTTGACTTCCGAGGAAGCTGCTGTCTCGCCACCGGCATTATCGACACCTGTAACTTTATACCTATAAGTAGATGAGGGAGTTAAGCTGCCGCCAGCAGCTGGAACACTGCCAGTAGCGGGAATACCCGTATCGTTAAAGCTATTGGTTGTTACATTACCAATATAGCCTGTAGTTCCTCCTCCGGTAGTGCGGTAGACGTTGTAGCTTATGGCACTCCCAAAGGCTGTCCAGCTGAGAGCATTGTAGGTTGTGGCGCTCAGTGAACTTACTCCGGTAGCAGTAGTACCTGCCACCGATGCAGCCGACTGACCTGTAGGGATGTTAGCTATGATTATGTAGTTATAGGTAGTCCCACCACTACCACCAGTTGGGGTAACTGATGGCGTAGCGTTTTGTGAGGGGGTGGAAGCAGTGGGACTTCCCGGAGTACTCATTGCGCTGTAAGTTACATCTACACCCACTTTGGCATTAGCAGAATCTACATTAAATACCTGCGAGCCAGCCGGGTTTTGAATCTGAAAATTAGCGGATAAGCTGACGTCACCATTACGATAATCAGTCATGGTAGCCCCTGCTTCGAGTTGTACCCCGTCTACATATATAGTTCTTATTGAAGCATCTGTGCCCTTAGTTATGTATAGGTATGGAGTTCCGCTGGCGCCCATAGTAGCACCAGTGGTGAAAGTACAGTTAAAGCGAGCGTAGGTTGTGGTAAGAGAACCAGTAGTTACACAGCTGGTATCGCCACCAACTACGCCAGTGTCGCTCCTACCAAAGGTCAGGGTAGCAAAGCTACCGCTGCTAACTTTGGCATAGAAGCTAAGCGTGTATTGAGTGTTGGCTGCTAATGAAGATATCGGGTATTTAGCACCCTCTCCTGTGGCAGTTGTAGTAACAATCTCCATAGACTGAGTGCCGAACTGAGGAGCTGTAGTTTGAAGCTTAATGCTGGTTTCTGTGCCAAGTTTCTTGCTCCAGCCATCTACGGCGTTGTCTAGGTTGGTAGTGCCGCCTTCAAAGTTAGAATTGCCTATGAGATTTACAGTGCTGACATTGACTACGTTTATATTGCCAGCGTTTTGGATGTTTATGATGCCAGTAGAGCCGGTTGCTCCCTTGATGGTAGCTCCGCCGTTGACGGTTAGACTGCCCCCTATACCTACGCCATTAGCAAAGTTAGCCTGGCCTTGGATTTGTAGGTCCCCTACTCCAGTTATGTTACCGGCTGTTAGGCTGCCACCGTTGTTGCCAGCATCACTAAGGTTTTGACCAGACAAGCCGACTAGGTCAAGCGAGCCGCCAACTAGAATGCGTGAAGTGGAGGTGTAGTAGACGGTGGATTGGGCGGTGCCATTCTGACCGCCTAAGGCATATATATATCCGTTAGCTATAACTGACGTGTGAAAACCTAGGGCTGACGGAAGCGAATTAGAGCTAGTTTGCCAAGCAGCTACCGAACCGTCGGCGTTGAGTTTGGCGTAGTAGACGGTGGATTGGGAAGTAGAAGTAGAACTGTTATAGCCACCTATGGCGTAGACGTAGCCGTTAGCCACGACGGAGGAGAGTCGATAACTTATAACTGGCAAGTTAGGTGCATGGGTTGAGTCCCAAACACCCGTACTACCGTCAGCGTTAAGCTTGGCGTAGTAGACGGTGGATTGCGAGACACTGCTACTATTTGATCCACCGATGACGTAGACGTAGCCGTTGGCAACAACCGAGGAATGCGAGCCTCTGACAGCTGGCAGAACATTAGCATTGGTCTGCCAAGCAGCTACCGAACCGTCGGCGTTGAGTTTGGCGTAGTAGACGGTGGATTGGGCTGCGCCACCAAGCGTATTAAATCCACCGATGACGTAGACGTAGCCATTGGCAACAATGGAAGATTGGCCCCAACGCAGATCCGGCAGGGCGTTCGCGCTGGTCTGCCAAACACCCGTAGAACCATCTGTGTTCAGTTTGGCGTAGTAGACGGTGGATTGAACGACAGAAGCAGTAGCTCCACCTATGACGTAGACGTAGCCGTTAGCCACGACGGAAGAGGTGCTAGTCAGAGCGAGTGGTAATGAATTTATGTTTGTCTGCCAGACACCAGTAGAACCGTCGGCGTTAAGCTTGGTGTAGTAGACGGTGGATTGCTGAGTTGTTCCATTAAATCCACCTATGACGTAGACGTAGCCGTTGGCAACGACGGAAGAGTGTACTTGGCGCAGATCCGGCAGTGCATTGGCGCTGGTCTGCCAAGGCTGTATCTCACCAATGTTGGAGTTGTTGAGACTAAGGTTGCCGTAGAGTGGGTCAGCCTGCAGGGAGGCTGCTGGTTGAACATAGGTTTGGGCAGAACCGAAAGCGGTTAGAGTTATTCCATCTATATAGACGTTACTGTTAGTGTTGGCGGTTTGCTTAATGAAGACGTTAGACAATCCGTTGACTGTAGCTCCGACCGTAAACGTACAGCTAAACTGAGTCCAGGTGGTGTTGATAGTGATAGTAGAGCAACCGTTGTTGTCGTTAGTAGGATCGCCGGCTGAGGTTGGGTTAGGGTCAAAACCGGGGCGGTATGATGCCGATGAAGTGGTATCTGTGCGAGCCCAGAAGCTTAGGGTGTAGCGGGAGGATGGCTGGAAATTATAGTTAAACTGGGCACCAGTGTTAGTCGAGGTACCGGTAACCAGCTTAAGAGACTTATTACCAAATTGAGCGAAGTCTGTACTGGAAGATATGCTCGGGCTACCGGCGCCACCTGTGTTATGCAGGCTCCAGCCATCAGTATTACTCTCAAGGCTGGGGTTGCTTACTAGGTTTGGTGTAGCCGCGTCCGTAAAGGCTGTAGCAGAAGATGATTGTTCCAGCTGGGCGGCGTCAAAGACTAAAGTACCAGCAGCGGCTGTGGTTCGCTTGAAGTAGAAGTAGTCAGAACCCGTAGTGGTAGCTCCTGTAGTGAAAGCTGTGCAGGTGTATCGGGTTAGGCTGCCGGTTAGGGTTACGCCGGTTACGCCACAGTTAGTCTGAGCACCGCCGTTTTGGACGGTACCCATTTCGAAAGAGGTGGTTGAGCCGGAAGTAATAGCGGCATAGACGCTTAGGGTATAGGTGGTATTAGGTTTGAAATTATAGACATATTTAACTCCGTCACTAGCATTACCAGCAACCAATACGGCTTGCAGGGATTGAGTGCCAGACTGGGTGGGCGTGGAGACGGTAGATAGAGTAGAACCATTCAAAGCTGTCCAGCCAGCAGTATTGCTTTCGAAGTTTGGGTTAGAGATTAAGTTTTGATTGGTGGAGATGGTGCTGATATCAACTATAGGCGTGGAGGTAGAGTTTTGGATTTGGAAGGCAGTAGAGATATTGGTGGTGGTTTGAACATTAGTCGCGCCTGTATTGGCTACGCTAAACATGGCTACGCCCAAACCTGCAGCAGCAACGTCCCGGATGGCAAACAGGCTACCAGTGATAGGTGAGCTGTTGTTATTTTGAATATCTACGCCGCCGGTATCAGTTCCGCCGTTGTTCAGGACTATTTCGGGGGTGGTACCTCCAGCGCTTGTATCATAGGTCTGTTGGAGGGTTGAGCCAGTACCTGTTCCACCGGCTCCAGGAGTTACAAAGGCCCAGACGGTACCGCCAGCGCCCCCTGTCTTAATCTCCAAGGCTTGGCCGATTGCCGTACCAGTTGGTGGAACGCCTGCTGCTTTAGTTACTTTTCCAGCTGTAGTGCTAGCGACTAGGTAGTCACCTGGTGCGATGGCTGCGCTAGCGGAGTCGAGGTTTACCTGGTAGGTTCCGCCGATAACGATGTCTTGGGGGGTGCCGCTGCCGGTGGCTATACCAAAGACTTTAGGGTCATTGGCAGTTGTAGTAGTTTTGACCTGGGCGTTGGTAGTAGAGTCTATGACTACTAAATCATGGGCGTTGACTATGCCGCCGACGGCCATGTTCTTAGTAATAGTAGCGTTAGTGTTGCCACTGGCAGCCAGGCTAAGCTGTGAACCGTCAGTAGTGTTGCCTACCTTAACACTGCTGCCACTAGTATCAACGTCAAGTATGGATCGGTTGCTACTGTTCTGGACTTGGAAGGCCGTAATGGAATTACTTGTACTCTTGAGTAGGGCTGAGCCTTCAACGGTTAGTTGACCGGTAGTGTCAATAGTAGGAGCTGTATTCCCAGCCCCTGCTAGGCCATTATCAACGAAGCTGGTAGAGGTTGCAGTGCCAATATAGCCAGTGCTGCTAGGCGTACCACCAGAAGCTGTGCGATAAACTTTGTAGGCACTAGCTCCAGATACGGCACTCCAGCTTACGGTATTGAAATGGGTGGCGTCTAAGGTAAGAGCGCCTCCAGCAGTAGAACCAGTATTTGAAGCTGTGGTCTCGCCACCTGAAGCATTAACGGTAGTGACTATATAACTATATGAGGTAGAAGCACCTAATGTAGGAGTAACAGTTATGGCCCCTGCGGGTGGGCCTAGTTGGTTGTTGCCACCGGCTAGGATAGTACTGCCCTGAACTAAAGCTCCCCCGGATATGCCTAGGTTGCCGGATGTTTGAATGCCTTGGCCCACCTGCAGACCACCCTGTACGTTAAAGTCTCCGGCTACCTGGCCGTTACTGTCTACTTGCAATGTTCCGGTTTCGATACCACCGGCTTCTAGTTGTTGAGTATATTCTCCGCCTAGGTCAAAGACCTGGAGTTTGTTGGCCCCTCCCACAGCTACATAGGCGTAGCGGCCAGAGACAAAAACGGAGGCAGGGTTGGCTGCGGTAACTACACCACCACTACTAATATCTACTGGAGTGTAGGGATCACTGACATCGAAGACCTCTAATTTGCTAGTGTTACTAGCCACGAAGTAGGCATAACGACCTTGTACGCGGATGGATACTGGAGAGCTCGAGGCCCCAGTCGATACTCCCCCATTAGTTACATCTACTGGAGCGGCGGGGTTGCTGATGTCGAAGATTTGGAAATTATTAGCACCATCTAAAATATAGGCGTAGCGGCCTTGGACGTAGATGGATTCACCGCCGCCGCCAATAGATACAGAACCGACATTTATCGGCGCGGCGGGGTTGCTGATGTCGAAGACTTGCAAATTAGTACCATCTAGAACGTATGCGTAGCGGCCCTGGACGTAGACAGATGAACCACTACCCAGAGTAGATACGGAGCTAACGCTTATCGGCGCGGCGGGGTTACTGATGTCGAAGACTTGGAGTTGCTTATTGTTGAAAACTGTAACATAGGCGTAGCGGCCAGAAACGTAGACGTAATTAGCGCCAAATCCAGCGCTCACCCCGCCAGCGCTAACATCTACTGGAGCTGATGGATTGCTGATGTCGAAGACTTGGAGTTTGCTGGTGGCACTAATTATTATATAGGCGTAATGACCTTGGACGAAAATAGAACTGGGATTAGTGCCAGTGCTCACTCCGCCAGCGCTAACATCTATTGGCGCGGCAGGGTTGCTGATGTCGAAGACTTGGAGTTTGTTAGCGGTGTAATCAGCCACGTAATCATAGCGGCCAGAAACGTAGCTAGAATTTGGACCTGCGGCAGTAGGCACTCCGCCGCCACTGATGTCTTTGGGTAATGTGCCTGAGACGTATAGCTGACCCGTGGGCGTACCAAGACCACCAACCGATACTTGTAATGAAGAATTACTATTGTTGGTAGCAACGTAAGCCGTACCGGTAGCAGGTGGAGTAGCTGAACCGGGAATTATAGAGCCCGTATCTAGGAATGAGGTTCCCGTAACTGTGGTTAGATAGACTTCGGCGCCAGAACTAGTAGACCTATATATTCTATATCCGGCGGCTCCGGTAATGGCAGGGGCCCAAGAAACACCTATGGCTGTATTACCAGTGCGTGAACCTTCGGGCGAAGGCGCGGATTCACCACCGGCAGCATCAATTGCAGTCAACTTATAGTAATAGGTATTGGCTGGATTTAATGAGCCTGCTCCTCCGTTTGTGAGGCCAACAGAAATACCAACCCAGGTTATAGGAGTATAGATAACGTCTACCCCTAAGCGCATATTGGTAGTATCGGCTGCTAGAAGTTGTGTACCAGAGTTGTTTTGTACCTGAAAGGCGGTAGTTGAGTTAGTGCCGTTTTTAAAGATAGCCTCGCCCTTATCGGTAAGCTGCTGGCCAGAATAGATGGTGTTTGTGCTGGTGTCGCTGATCCCGGGTGCTAAGGTGCCGTCGCCAAGCAGACTATTAGAAGATAGATAGTTTGACGAGCCGCCGTTAATATTAATAACTGTACAGGTACCGCTGCAGCTAACTCCTGTCAGTTTGTTATCAGAGATGGTGTTCTTGGATGAAGAAGCAACATATATGTTGTACTGAACAGCGGTAACGTCGTTGGATGAGATGTTATTGCCGTTAGAACTGCTGACGTAGATTCCGTATGTGCTGGCGCTATTAACGGTGTTACCGGTGATGTTGTTGTTGGTAGAAGTTAGGACTTGGATTTCTGTAACTTTGTTGCCAGTAACAGCGTTATTGCTGGAACCGCTTTCGAGCACTATGTCAGTACCAGAATTACTGGAGCCGTAGTTATTAGAAATAATATTGTCGGAGGTGTAGATGTCGATACCCGCCGACGTATTATTGGTAACGGTGTTGCCGGTGATGACGTACTGAGTGGCACCGTTCCCGATTACAATACCCCTGGTTAAGGACTTAAACACGTTGTTAGAGATAGTGTTATGGGAGCTGCTGCCCGTATATACTCCAAAATTACCACTGCCAAGGCCAATGATGTTGTTACTGGTCACCGTATTGTATGAGCCGTCAAAGTAAATACTGGCGTTAATTCCCCCTGCTGTACCAGCGTTTTGAATGGTACTGTCTGTCAAGATGTTATTGTCACCGCCAAAATAGACACCTTTACCACTAACATTCTGTACCACAACATTACTTATTACGCCGCCGCTTCGAGTAGTGCCGCTACCTACCCCGGTAAACGAAATTCCGCCCATAGTTCCGGAGCCATTATTAAAGTTGTTCCCATCAACCAGCAGGTTCTGAATGTTTACCTTGGTCCCTGTAGATGTGTCAGTGTTTTGAATCATGTTATAGGAGCCGTTTTGCGCGTTAGGAATAGTGATGATGGTAGAAGCCCCTGCTCCGCTTAGGGTGGTGTTGTTAGGTACGCTTATTGCTGCAGTTAAGGAATAGGTTCCTTCCATTAGGTAGACGGAGCAGCCGGAGTTGTTTGTACAGGCGGTGCTGGTGAAGGCATTATTAATTGTTGTTTGGTCGGCTGTGCCAGAAGCTATATAATCGGCGGCATCTTTCTCAGTCTGAGTGGAGTTGCTGGCGGCGATTATTACGGTAGAGCTCTTAGGAGCAGAGTTCCACTTGGTGCCGTTATACTGAATCAACTGGTTAGTAGTAGTGTCGTAGTAGACCGTGCCGGCAGTTGGAGAGCCTGGGCGGCTGCCACTTCCAGTTATCTTGATGTATTGGCTGGCCGCTAGGGTGGTGTTGCCATTTAGAGCAATAGTACCTGTACCAGTACTTATGTTGTTGTTGTTAATTGAGCCTATGAGAATGGTGCCGGAGCTAGCAGCCTGGAGGCTGATAGCCCCTGCTCCGTTACCGCCTTGGATGAGGGTAGTTGAACCAGCGGCGTTGATGGAACCTATGGTTACAGTGGAAGTGTTAGATCCGCCGGTTACACCAGAACCTATGGCTACTGTTGTGTTATTAGCTCCACTGGCAGCACCTATGTTAATGGTGTGGGCGGATGCACTGTTACCAACTGCTATAGTTCCAGAGCCTGACTCAAGAGTTAGGTTCCTTGTGGCGCCAACACTCTGAAGAGTTACTGCTCCCTCATTGGCCGCGGCGTTAGTAATAGTCAGGAAGTGGCTGGTGCCGTTGGCAGTCTGGACATCCAGAACGTTGCCAGAAGTAGCAGTGCCGGAGGTTTGGCGAATGATCGTGCCGATGTTATTGCCGACGGGTGTAATACTAAGCGCACCGGTATCATCTACATTAAACATAGCCGTGCCCAGGCCACTGGCTGTCTTGTCGCGTATAGCAAACAGGCTGCCGGTTATGGGTGAGCTGTTGTTATTTTGAATATCTACCCCGCCGGTATCGGTTCCGCCATTGTTGAGGATTATTTCAGGGGTAGTACCTCCAGCGCTTGTATCATAGGTTTGTTGGAGGGTTGAGCCAGTACCAGTACCGCCAGCTCCAGGAGTAACATAGACCCAAACGGTTCCACCGGAGCTGCCGGTCTTACTCTCAAGAGCCTGGCCGATTGCCGTACCGGTAGGCGGTACTCCGGGTGCTTTATCGACTTTTCCGGCTGTGGTAGTAGTTACCAGATAATCGCCTGGAGTAATGGCTGCGTTAGTAGCTATTAGGTTAACTTGGTAGGTGCCGCCTATGACTATGTCTTGTGGAGTTGTGGTAGTTGTAGCTATACCAAAGACTTTAGAGTCGCTGGCAGTAGTAGTAGTTTTAACTTGGCCATTAGCGGAAGTGTCTATTACCACTACGTCATTGGCGTTGACTGTTCCGCCGACATTCATGCTCTTACGGATTGTGGAGTTAACGTTGCCGGTGGCGGCGAGGATGATGTTGGAACCGTCAGTGGTGTTGCCTATTTGGACAGTGCTATTGCTAGTATCGACATCCAGGACGGATCGGCTGGAGCTATTTTGGACTTGGAAGGCTGCTGTTGAGTTGGTGGTAGTCTTAGCGATTATGCCAGTACTTGAGCTGCCAGCGGCCGATAGAGTTATGCCACCTGCCCCATTGCCACCCTGGATTAGAGTCTGGGAGCCAGCGGCGTTAGCTGAGCCGATAGTAACCGAGGAAGTATTAGACCCACCAGTTACACCGGAGCCAATAGTCACCGTGCTGTTATTAGCGCCTGTGCTAGCACTAATGCTTATATTATGAGCCCCAGCAGAGTTACCTATGGCAATAGTGCCAGAGCCGGCTTCAAGAGTTAGGTTTCTAGTAGCACCTATTGATTGAAGGGTTACTGCTCCCTCATTAGCAGCAGCGTTAGTTATCTGGATGAAGTGGCTTGTGCCGTTGGCAGTCTGGACATCCAGAACGTTGCCAGAAGTAGCAGTGCCGGAGGTTTGCTTGATGGTATTGCCGACATTGTTACCGGTAGGAGCGAAGGTATTGGCGGCGTTAAGTAAGGCTATGTTGGCGGAGTCTGAGAGGTTGGAGCTGGCTATAGTAGAACAGGATCCGCCGCTTACCAGTCCGCCGGTAGAGGCAAAGCTGGAAATGTAGTTACTAGCACTACAGGCACTGATGGTACTACCGCTAGTAGCGCCTACCTTAAAGACTCGGCCAGTACCGGCGCTTATGTCACCTTCTACGGATAGTGAGGCTACCCCGGCACCGGCATTGGTAACCGTTAAGGTAGAGTCACTGGCATTGTTGACGTCTAGGGTAAGGGCTGTGGCACTCTTTTGCAGAGTGGTGGTATTGCTACCAAGTACCAGCGTGCCGTTACTGGAGTCGAGGGTCAGGCTTCTGGTGGCGCCAACACTCTGGACAGTGACGTTACCCTCATTAGCAGCAGCGTTAGTTATCTGGATGAAGTGGCTTGTGCCGTTGGCAGTCTGGACATCCAGAACGTTGCCAGAAGTAGCAGTGCCGGAGGTTTGCTTGATGGTATTGCCGACATTGTTAGCTGTTGGGGCAAAGAGACTAGCTCCCGTAAAGGTCTTATCGCCAGCGAAGGTTTGCGTACCAGTAGTCACCGCACCGGCTACTAAAGCTGAGGCGTTACTAATGCTCAGCGCAATGGTATCGGGGTTGGGGCCAGTGTCAAGAGTAAATGCCGTCCCGGCAACTGTGCCTGTGGCGGTGGTATCAATGAAGTTAGCGTCAGTGGCAGCACTGCCATTTACAGAGATAGCGTCAGCGGTACCCGCGGCACAGGAGGAGAACAGCAGCAGGCTAGGATCGGTGGCATCGGTTTGCAGACACTGGCTGGTACCCGGCCCTGTTACCGGTAATTTCAGGGTGTAGCTGCCGGCGGTTGCGCTAGTAACTATAGTTACCGTATTACTGTTGGTAGCATTGTTGAATACTAGCTTGCCATCTAGGCCACTGGCACCGGCTTTACCCAACACAACTTGGTCGCCTGAAGTGTCGACACTTAGAATCGACTTACTGGAGCTGGAGTCTTGTACCTGGAAGCCAGTGGAACTGTTGGATCCAAACAGAGCAGCTCCATTAGTAACTGTGAATGCTTTACCTGTGCCCACTGTTGTATCCCCATTAAGTCCTACAGCACCTGTGCCGGTAGTAAAGGTATGGGCACCGGCTACACTGGTATCGCC
>CAZVAN010000023.1:0-9770 GCA_964625245.1 uncultured Candidatus Saccharibacteria bacterium
TTCTTATCCTCTTGGCCACGAATCGAATTGTGCCCAAGGCGCAATCCAGCGTATCGTCCCGCTGGTCCGTCATTGAAGTGTCGAATTCAACATTCCATGTATGTACTCCTATCTTCTGCCAGTTCAGATCATCAAAGATTGCATCCAGCGCCGGGTTGATCACGTCATAACCAAACCGTTGATAAATATAGATCGTGAACGGCGTCTGGACTGAATTGGTATAGCCCTGCATTGGGATCTCGTTCCCAAACTTGATCAGCGCACAGGGCAGGATCTCTTTATTCTCGTCAAAGGCTGCCGGTGCATAATGCCGGTTGATCTCCTGCAAATCGATAAAGATGCCGCCCGGCAGCATTTCAACGAGTGCATCATCAGCCTGCAAAGCGGTCAGGACATCATCAGCCATGCTCATTTGAGCAACTCCGAAATCTTGTCCGCATTCTCAAACACCAGCACACCCAGCGCCAATACACTCGTATCGTCTGAGAAATCCGTATCTATCGGCGCACCAAGATCCTTTGCATAATCATCCATCTCGGGCCAATCGCCCGTGCCCTTCGTCCAGTCCGCCAGCTTCGATGTGAATTCATCCTGGTCCATCATCACTGCCGTCGCGAAGCAAAGGCAATTCGGGTGGATAGGAAGCTCGATCTCGCCTACCTCGTAAACGCCATCGCCGTTCTCGCCGCCGCTCGCTACATCATCGCATTCATCGTCTTCCGCATGGGCAGGCGAGAGATTGATTTGTTCTTTTTGCACCCATGGGCTTTGCTCCATCACCGAATCCGTAGCTGCCGCATGGATGCGCTGGAGTTCCGTGCGCGCTAGCCGTAAAGCTCTGTAGCTCACGCCGCTTCCATCGCATGGACTTCCCGTTGCGCCTTGCAAGCCTGCCGGGTTATCGTCTGCGATCTGGTCCTTGGTCAATCCATACAGTCTCGTCGATGTCCACCTCGGGCAATCGTCGTTCGCTCCGAATGAATCTTCGATATTCTTGGCGATATTCCATGCCGAGTCTTTGTTCGCCAATCCCTGCATCAACGCCTTGTTGATCGCGTCCCTTGTGTTTCGATCGTCGCTCCAAATCCTCGACGATAGATTCAGCCCATCGTCATAGATCTTCTCGGTTGCCTTATCCATCAGGATCTGGATCTGTGGATTAAACACGCCGCTTGTCACTGATTCCTGTATCTCGTTTCCAATGTTGGGTTGCACATATCGATCGTGGATCACGCCCATCGTTCCGAAAGCGATCTGCGCCGCCGCTGCACGTGCGCGGTTGAATGTCTTCACCCATTGGCTTTGGACATCACCCCACTGGCTGAGTAATTTTGTCTGCACCTGGAATGTCGCCGAAGAGTCCAGCTTACCGTCTTTATCGACATGGCTCAGGATCGTGTCGCGGGCCTGTTTTTGGAAATCTAAAATCATCTGACTCGTCTGTCCCGTGAACCATAGCTGCAGCCGCACCATCGCGCGCTGCTGTGCCATGTACAATCTCGAAGTCGGTACCTTGCTCAATGCGCCAGCCATCAGATGCTCAGCCCTTTCAACATATCCGCATACTTCTGGCTCTGACCCATGTCCTGCATATCGCTCAGATCTGCCATTGTCACGCTTGGTAGATATCTCTGGATGAACGCCAGGATCATTCCATCATCCAATCCCAACACGCGCATCTTCATGGCCGTGTCCATCACAGCTCCCATGTCCGCCGGTGTCAATCCGCTCGTCTGGCGCCATACGATCGAATAAGTCACGCTCTCGGGCAGGATGCCCTTCAATAACCACTGCCGTTCCAATAAAGGCTTGATGATGTCTGCTGCTGCCCAGTCCCGTGCCTGGCCCAATAATTCCTCGTATTCTTCCTGCTTTACGCCCAAAATGTCTCGGTTGATATCCGAGCCATAGGCGATCAATTCCATTGGCACATCGCTCGCTGTGAACATCGTCTCAATATGATGTTCCACGTCACCGATCTTTTCAAGGTTTCCGTCCCCGTCATGGACTTCGATACTTCCCTTTTTATTTGAAAAGAAATTCGTCACCGCCGCAAACGCATTCTGCAGGGCTTCCTTGTTCTGTTCCTTGTAGGTTTCAATGTCCGCTGCCGTTCCACCTTCAAGCGTATGCATTCGGATCTGTCCCGCATTCACCTTGCGTCGCACAGCGATATCCAGCTCGCCTTCATAGACGCGCTTATAGGCTGATGTTGCGCTTGACATCAAAGGCGTCCCGTAGCGGTTCTCGTCATCGTGATTCCATCTGGCATGGATGATCTGCCATTCCGGGAACCACAGCGAATCCGGCGCCGGTTGCAGCGACGTGTAGAGTTCATTTTGCATCCAAAAGGCCTGGGTCGGATCGTCGAACTCGTCCACTGGGTTGCTGTTGCGGTGCATCATCAAGGAAACTTTGCGAGTCAGCTTGACAATATCCATGTCCTCGCTTGCGCCGATCTCCAAAAACGAATCCCCGTCCCGCAGAGATAGTCGCACGTAATCTTGCAACCGGCTTTGCAAGTCGAGCCGTTGGATCATATCGTTGGCAACCTTAAGCGCCTCCGCATCCTTGGTCTGGATCACAAATCCCTGCCGCACGATGTCGCGTGCATATACTCGGTGGATCTTCTCTACGCGCGGATCGTTCCGATACATCGTACGGCATAAGCGGATGATCGCGATCCGGTCGATCTCTGCCTGAAACCGTTGCAGGTAAAAGAACGGGATCGCCGATGGCGGGATCAAACCCTCTTGCGGCTGGCTCGTGGCGGACGTGTCCGCAATGGACGGATGCGCATTGAAGATGTTCGAGATCCAATCAACGATATTCGCCATAACTGCCTCAGCCTAGTTTTGCAAAATAATCTCGCATCATATCCTCGAGATTAGATAAATTGCTTTCAATCGTGCTCATGATGATCGCGTGACTTCCGCCGTTCGATAATTCCAAATACTTTCCATAGAACACCGTGTGCGCCAGTGCGATGATCAGCGTATCTTTGCTTCCTTCCACGATTTGCACATCGCTATTCAACTCGCCCGATTCGGGTGTGACGGTCCCTGTGATGGGTTCCATCCCAAAACCATCCACCGCAAAGAACAGGCCGCCGCGCGCATTGCCGGTTCGATCTTCCCACGGCGCATTCTTCCTCGCCTCGTCCTGAATGGACTGTCCCCAATAGTTTGCCACAGCCTGCAAAGCCACCAGCACCTTTTTGCCGTAGGCTTCCAAGTTAGGGATCAGTTGCGCTTCAGGTGGAGTGACCCAGCGAAATGCCATGTTCATTCCACCACCACCGCTTCTGCCACCGTCATCACCGTTCGGTTGGGTCTTACCATCACGATGCGATAAAGCACATTGTTATAAGTGAATCGGTCATGCGCCTGCACATCCAGATCTACATCGCCCATGATCAACGCCTGGCCTCGGTTCTCTTCCGTCTGACCATTCATTACAGGCATTCCATGCCGCGCCACGCGTGCAATACGGACATTCTGTGCCGCTAGCGTGGTCTCTCCCCGGCGTAGCACAATGCTCACCACATGGTCACCTCGCATCGCCATGAGATCTGCATTCATATGGGTGAGATCGTCGGAATTCAACATTACAATCCTGCCAGATATTGCCCGTTGTATCTCTCGACCGCCGCCAAATACTTCGCTTCGAGATCTTCCTGCAATTGTTTGAGCGCGGCTGGCTGCGCCGTCTTATCCATCTGTTCATCGCCGATTTGATACTTCCAGCCGTCCGCCGCCATCTTGTTGCGCTGCAGACCCACGCATAAAGCTTTCGCCTCCAGCATCATGATCCGGCTTTCGTCGCTGGTCATATCGATGAACTCATCCGTGTAATCATCGTCGCCCTGGATGATCCATCCCGATTTGTAATAGAACGCCCGCGCCAGCGTATAGACCGGCGTCGGGTAGAACGTGATCTGCTTATTGATCACCGTCCACTTTTCCGTAAATGTTGCATCCATCGGGATGATTCCACTCGCCGAGTTGATGATGCCTTCGTACATCTCTGCATAACCCATCGACGGCGTTGGGCTCACATCCACTGTTCGGCTTGTTCTTCCGAAGCGCGGTGCGAGCTGCAATATGCGGATCAACGACACGAAATCATTCGGCAGGTCATAGGTTGCAGTCTGCGCCACGATGCTGAGCGTTCCTTCCTTAATGCGCCCGCATCTTCGGCTGAAATCTTCCGCTGCTTCACTGATCATGCGCCTGTATTGGTTACTCGATGGAGTGCCGTTGCGCGCCGGAATATCGTCCGTGAGTTGCGCAATCAGATCATTCACAAGGATGGACATAATAGTTCACATTCTGCAACCGCTTTGCGGATGCTTTCCAATCGGTCGGGGATGCCGTGTAATCCCCAGATGATCTTATGCTCTGCGGGAGAAACATGCCCGGCGTTCCACGCATTATCCAGTTTATGAATGATGCCGCGCTCCGTTCCAAGTTTGTTGAACTCGCCGTTTTCCCACCACGGGAAATCCGGCACGCCCGGATATCTTCCAAGCCACTCAGCCACGAATTCTTTTGTCTCGGGCGTGCTCCAAGCATACAGCGCTCCCACATTGAAGTGACTCCAATCGGGATCATGATACGAAAGGTTGTGCCATACCGCACCGATCTTTCCTTCCACGAATGCGTGGCGTGGATCTGCGTTCAGGTCCGCCACGATGCAATCCGCATCCAGATAGATAACGAATGGATATTCCTGCATCAAGTCAAATAGCCAGTGCACTGATTCCCAATGTCCTAGCCCTGGGTTGTACTTGTTTACTTCGCGGGTGATCAATTGATAGTCCATCAAATGATTCGTGCACCATTGCTTGGTGCGAGCTTGCGTCAAGTCGATCCATGGTTCGCATCCGCGTCCGGGATAAACATGTTGAAAGACGATCACATCATTATTCATGCGGTCACATTGCTCCTGACGACGCCTCGCCCATAATTATGAAAGATTACCCTGGCTTGCTCTCGATGCGGAGCATTCCAATCCACGCCTAACCTTCGGATTATGATAGCTGTTTTCTTTATGGCCCGCATCAATGCCATTTGCTCATCCCATTGTTGCCACACCAGCCATTGACGGTGCCATTCCTCGAAGGTAGCTTTCACGATCTCGCTCTTCCGAAAGAAGATCACGCCTGAATTTAGGAATTTGAAATCAGCGCCTCCCATCTCGACGATGGTGGCGTCCCGTTCCTGAATGTTGATCTCCCATCCTGCACGCGGTTGGTTATAAAGCTGGCCAATGGTTTTGATTTCCTCGGCCACCGCAATATCCACCGAATCAAGCAATGCGAACCCCGGCCTGATATCGCCCACGAATTCCGTATCCGCATCCACATACAATGTGTAATCGAACGGACTAAGATCAAATAGCTTTGGCTTCACTCGTCCCGCTCTGAATTGAAAGTTCGGTGGCTGGCTTGCATCGTATGGACTTTCGCCCTTCCACTCGATGAACTGTACGCCTTGAATAGCCGTATCTCCCACCACGCACACCGGGATATCTAACCCGATCGTTTTCAGGCTTATCATGCTCTTGCGGACCGCATCTGCCGCCTTCTGCCCGAACGCCATGTAAATAATTCCAACGCTGTGATCGCCCATCGTCTCGATATGTTCACAGACCGGCATCTTCGATTTGACAAACCCCTCGATCATCTGTGCCGCCCGTTCCGCTGCATGTCCTCGATAAGGATACAAATCATTGATGGCGTTCCCTCGCTCCAATTCATATGCTCCGGGATCCGTCATCATCTTTTGGATTGCTGGTAGTAACTCCTCCGGCTCATTCACTTGCGGCCCGATGTCGGTATATTCCCAGAAGCGGATACCCTCCGTGGGTAGATGTCGAAACTGTGGCGCGTTCAAGATGATTACTGGCTTGCCCGTCGCACAGAATTCATACATCGTGCTCGAGCAATCGTTGACATAAATATCTGCGCGCTTCATCACTTCCTCGAAGTCGCTCACGAACTCGATGCCGAGATTTGCATAAACCTTTTGCATCACGTCCGCATTGCGCGGATGCGCATGACCGATCAGCGTGAAGTCTTCACACACTGCCAGTGCAGGCAGGATCGTTTTGTAATGCTCGAAAGCATTCCCTGCTTCCGGCGCAACCATCCTTCCATCCCAATGGAAGGATATGGCTACAACAAGCTTCTCCCCTTCCGCTTTAGGGAAGGGGCTGGGGGTTAGGTTGAAAAGGGCATCCATCTTCGGCGTCCCGATCACCTCGCCTGGGATATTCGGATAAGCTTTTGCATTCAATTGCCGCGTATGCTCATTCGGGTCCAGGAACAGACTCGCCACATCCCGCGAGCCTCGTCCACCCGCATACCCTGGATGATTGAACGTGATTCCCACGCCGTGCTCCATGAAGATCATAGGACGGTGTGGCTGCTTATGCCAGGCGATGACCAGATCGCCATATGCACACGTCACCAGTGGACCGTCTCCATCGGGAGCGATCGTCAGCGGCGCATTGGCGCTCATCGAAGAGAGACCAATCGCTTGAATGCCTTTGCTCTTGGCATAATCCACCAATGAGCTGTGCACATAGAACTCTCCTCGCATCTCCTCACTCAGCGCCATATATACCGGTGCCATGTGATCGACGTAGTGAATGCGCCTTGCAAAGAAGTCTATGGGTTTTGCCCAATTCAAGCGATTGATCATATTATTCTCTCGTCGACGCTTACGACGGTTCTCCGACGATCGAGAGATACGCGCCCTTTTCTGGGACAGGGGTCACGGTCACATCAAACTGCTCGCCGTAATATTGATTAGCGGCGATTAGGTAACCGTTTGAATCGTAGGACGGGAACGGGCCGAAGAATTGCAGCGGCTCGAAAACGCGGTACATCACCAATTGTCTGTTGCCCACGATGATGTCGGTATCCGGCAGTTGCACCGAAGCGTAGATCGGCAGGCCCTTGATCTGGCCCGCATACCCAGCGCTGTTCTGAAGGTCAGAGAGTTGCGCATCTGGGAAGCCTAGGCGGGTGAAGCCTTTCCAGTTCGTCATCGCCTCGGCCACCGTAGTGGAGCACAGGATGAACGTCGGCACATAGTACCGGTTGTTCACGATATTCTTCGTATCGCCGATCAAACGCACCAGTGCATCGAAATCATCTTGCGTGTGCCCGGCTGTCCAGGAAGATGCAGGATGGTTGTTCGCCACGCTGTGCACCGCGCCCAAGGCTGCATATAAGATGTACTTGTCCACGGTGACGGCAATCTGCTTGGCGATGTTGACCAACATGCGTGCCTGCACATCGTAGTTAATCTGCGAACGTCCGAACAAGATCGCCTCACGGCTGATCTGGTCGGCAACTCGGTCTGCTTGCGCCGAAGCTACCATGAAGGTCAGGCTCATCTTCGAGCGCGGGATGGCTTGCATTTCACCGCCGCGCATGGTGCCATAGGTGTAATTCACAGTCACAGCCAGGCTATTTGTGATCGCACCCGTCGCCAGGGCCTTGATCTGGCCTGCCGCATAATCCACCACGTAATCGGTGCCTTCGACATAGGTGGTGCCCCCATTATGCACGGATACAGCGCCAACTGAGAGTGCCCCGTGTAGTAAAGCCACCCATGTTCCCTGCAACGCAGTGATGGCCTCGCCGGTGATCACGGCGGTAGATCCAGCCTCGGCTGTCACCTTCTCATAATAAATTCGCGTCGGGCTGGTGTCGATCACGCCCGTGTCGATCAAGCCCGTCGCGACCAGCGTCGGCCACACCTGTTCGATCAAGGCGCGGCTTACGCTGTAGGGCAGGCTTAGATCGCTGCTTGCATCTGCTTCGGCCAGCATCTTGCTTTCCTGCATCAGCTCATATTTGTGCCGTGCGTCGAAGCGTTCCAACATCTTCTTCGTGAAAACCTCGTTCGGGCTTTTGGGGGCCAGCAAATTGCGCCGGGTCTTCATCTCGACTGCATTCATGCTTTCGTTGATTTGGAAAGCCGCCCGTGCATATTCTGGCGTACCGGTTTCGCTCTCGAGCACTGAACCGATCACCTGCACGTCGCCTTCTTTCTTGCCCATCCCCTGCAAGCGTGCCTTCGAGAACAGCCCGTCATATTCCTTGCGCTTGCCTTCCACCAGCGTCTTGACTGCCTTTTCATCCTGCGGGTTCGCAGCGCGGACCGCCTCGACGAATGCAGCCACCGCAGCTTTGCCATATGGCAGATCTTTGGTGGCTTCGGTGATAGCCGCATCGATGGTTTTCTTCTGCTCAGCTTCCTCGAACTTTTTGGCGTTCGCTGCCATCGTCTTCAGCGACTCGCTGATGTTGGCCTCCGCACCGAGTCCAAGCGACTTGCGGACCGACTCTTCCATCGTCTTCAACTGCGCTTCGCCCATCTTTGCAAGTTGGGCTTCCGTCATGCCTTTGAATAGATCGGGTTGATCTTTCATTAGCTGGATTAATTCTTCCTTGGTCATTTCATCCTCCGATGATTGATTTTGTGATTCGAGTACGGCTTCTGCTTGTTCGAAGGACGGTTCCAGCACTAGGTCGAATCCGGTGATATGCAGTTCCGTCACATCGTCAAACTTCTCGCCGCGCTCTTTGGTGGTTTTGGTTTCGCCATAGCCTCTCAGACTTACGCCCGGCTGGATATTGCCTTCCATCAGTGCCAGGATGTCCTTGCCTTTGCTCGTCTCCAGGATGTTTCCGCCCAGAGACACGGCACGGCCGTCAAATGAGATCTCGCTCCACTTGACTACCGTCTCCAGCAAATTTGGACGCCTTGTGCCTTTATCCGAAGGATGCTCCGCCTCGCCTAAATACTGAATGGCCCGGCCTTGCCCAGCGCTTTCGTTCAGATGGCCGCGCACTTCCTCGACTGCTGAACGGATCACACTGGATGGATAACGCCGCCCGTTGCCATTGATGACATCGGCGACGATCACATCGTTTGCCCGTATGTGCTTTGCCCCTTTTTCGCCCTCAGCCAATAGCACACGACCTATTCGCTCTTCAAATTTCTTTCCGCGCTTCTTGTTCTTTGCTTCATTCACATCTGGAGCAGTCTGTGGCTGATAGGTCAGTTCAACCACCTGCCATTGTTCTTTTGGCGCAAATGTATATTCTCCATCGCTCACCGTATATGGAACCTTCCAATACTCATCGTCATCGAGATCGCAGTCAGGACCATAGCCGTTGATGATCACATAATCTGCAAATGAATCAACAATGTAATAATTGACCTGCATTCCTATTCCCGTGCTCATGCCCATACCCCACACGGATGGAAATTGATCGTTGAAGTCGTCTTGCATCTGGTCAAGCGTATATTGCATTGAACCTTTGACGAGTTCAGTAATGGGCTGGCCCTTACCGATCTTGATCGCTTCCTTCAAGCTGTCCGGCGCATCCATGTTCATCTGCGAATAGCATTTGCGCAGCGCTGCCTTCGCTGTTGCAATTTCCGACGATGACAGATCGGGCTTGCTTCGTGCGCCTGCCAGCGCACCGGCCGCGGCAAACACGCCGCCTTTATTCTGAACGATTTCACCGTCGCTGATCTCGGCATGCGGACCCCAAGCTTTGCTCGCCATGAACTGCGGCTTGCCGTCTTTATCTTCGCCAAAAGCCTCATCCGGCACGAAGGCATAGATCTGCTTGATCTGCGCCTTGGTGATATCGCCGCTGGCATAGGCATCGGCCACCTTGCTGCCCAGGGCGGACTTATCCACATCGCCCCAAGCCGTGTTGCTGATCTTTGAAGTATTGA
>CAZVAN010000023.1:9870-11391 GCA_964625245.1 uncultured Candidatus Saccharibacteria bacterium
GCAATCATTTGATTGCCGCCGCTTACGGTATCGATCTGATCGTCATTTCTTCCTGCAGGGAATGCGGTCGCTTCACGCAAGAATGACAAATTCCATACGCCGCGCACCAGCTTCACATATCCTTGCTTCGCTCGCATACGCCAGGGCTGCGCCCATTGTGCTTTATCGCCTTCGTTGGTTGTGCGCGTAATGCCCATGATGGGTATATTTGCAAAAATCGGATCGCTCAAAAATTGCTTTACGACCAGCGATTGAAATGCGTTATCTTCGATGCCCCAGATCGTGCCACGTTCCTGATCCGAAAGCATCAGAGCTTTCAGGCTTCCCAAAAAGAACTCCAGATTTTGTTCCCGCAGCATGTCTCGGATATAAAGTATTGCAGTTAGATCCATCGCTACAGCGGCGGTCGCGTTGAAATCGCTCTGCTGTGTCTTGCCTAATGCCAGGTCCACATAGCGATACCACTGAAGGCCTTCGGGCCTGTGTTCTACAAATCCAAAGTTCTCTTCGTCGAAGAAATTCCCATCGGCCAGCCGCGGGATCTGCTGATATTGCGCCTCGAACTCGAAATCGTCCATGTTCGCTTTTTTGACTCGCAGCGCCTGCTCGTCGTGCTTTTGCTTCCATAAGGGTTCACCTGGTGCGCGTCCCAGTTGATCGTGATTCATCGGGATATAAACCCCGCGCAATAAATTCTCGTTGAATTCTTCGAGCGTCCTCGGATATTGCATTTCTTCCAGTGCGATCGCAGGCATGCACACCACATCCCACTGGTCGGCTTCGTCGTCTGAGACCATCGCTGTCAACAAATTTCCAGCCAGATCTTCCACATCCCAGCGCGTCATGATGACGACGATCGCACCGTGATCTTCCAAACGTGTATAAGCCGTGGATTTGTACCATTCATACGAGTCCTTCCTCTGCGTCTCCGAACTCGCTTCTTTTCTTCCCTTCACCGGATCATCGATAATGAACAGGTTTGCGCCAAAGCCTGTAATGCCTCCGCCTACACCCGCTGCCAGCATGCCGCCTTTTCGATCTGCGATCTCCCATGCAGCGGAAGCCTTGCTCTCGGGATCGAGCAGTACCGGCTCATCCGTCGATGCCAGTGGGCCGAACACCTGTGAATATTCTTCAGACATGATCAGATCGCGCACGGCCTTGCTGTGCTTCGATGCCAGGTCCGCATTGTAGGACGTCATGATGATCCGCAGATCAGGGTTCTTCCCGAGCAGCCACGCTGGGAACTTCCGGGATGCCGTCTGGCTCTTCCAATATCTCGGCGGCATGAAGATCATGAGCCGTCCGATGCCTTCCTTGCCATCGGTCAGGATATATTTCGCCACTTCATCCAGCTTATGCGCCAGGATCTGCACATGCTGTGCCTCCACTGGGTGCTTGCGATCCACGTGCTTGCAGAATGACAGGAAATCGCGCTCTGCCATCAGGCGGCTTTTCAGTTCTGCCTTGATCGCATCGCGCTTATCAGCCATTGGATTCCTCGCTGGACGCCGAAGAAGT
>CAZVAN010000023.1:11491-15515 GCA_964625245.1 uncultured Candidatus Saccharibacteria bacterium
TTCTGTTCGATCAGCGTCTTTCGATAAAGGATTTCCTTTGCCTTCACGTCCGCCACAGATAGCAAAACTCCGCCCTCTTCCTCGATCGTGGAAGTGGTATTAGCGAAATTCTCAAGCTCTAACTGCGTGACATGTCGGACAGTCATTTTATCTTTCTAAGCAATGCGGCTTCAGGCCGCTGTTGCTTGTATCGGTGACTCGTGTCACCGATGCTACGGCATTGCCTGCCACGTGCTCGGAATAAGCATTCGGAACGGGATATACATCACTTCATTCGCCGGTGCAGCCAGCACAGTCACGAACGGAAATCCCATCAAATCCACTCCGGTCAATAGCGCACCGTTGTAAGTCATATCCGACTGCCATTCCAGAAAATAATTCGGGATGCTCTTCGGGTCTTTTATATAAGCGGCAAGTGCGTTCTGAGAGCAAGTAAGTGTCTCGACAGTTCCCCACCACTGGGCGGTTCCGCCCACTGACTTTAAAAATGCAACACCCTTGATGTGAACAATATTCGGTTGTGAGACCGTGGACGGAAATATCACTGTCCTAATTCCATGATCGCCGAAGGCCACGCCGTTGGAACTGTTCGTGCCGTAATTCTCTGCCTGCGGCGTGTTCAATTCCTGCATCAGCGGCCCGACAATCGAGAGCGGACAATAAGCGAAGTTCTGGTTGAATCCCTTGGTTGATGTGTTGTATCCGGGAAAGTACGTGGCGGGGAACCACGCATTGGGTTGTTTCGGGTACGTATAATTCCACAAGTCCGGCCCGCTCAACGCATTCACGTTATAAAGTCCTCGCGGCGGGTCCACGGTCCCATCATAAGCATCGAACCCTGCCGGAAACTGTGGCCCAATTGCCGTGCTCGTCGGCGTGAAGGTCGGCGCAGGCGTTACCGTTGGTGAAACAGGGGCCGTTATCGGGACACATACCGGCGTTGGCGTGGGCATACAGACTTCGGTAGCCAGTGAAACTCTCGGAGCGCCATTCGCCCCGCAAGCCGTCAAAAAAATGAGCAATACAATGAGTAATTTTTTCATGGTTAGCCTCTTGTGGAGCTGAAGTTGAACGTTCCATCCGGGTTCTGGGTAATGATGGTCACTACTTTCATTGGGAACAGAACATTGGGTGTCACCGGTGCCGGTATCGGTGTGATGGGTGCAGATATGGGTGCTGCACCTGCTTGCCATTCTTTCAAGAATGCCGCATCGATCTGATTGAGATCCACGCCACCTGGAATGTTGCTCACGTTCGGTACGGATTCAGCATACTGCCATAAGATCGTCGCTCCATAAGGTGCGCTGACCTGATATGCCTTCGGCACACTCACCAAATCTCCTGAAGGTTGTCCGTCCGCGCCGCTGGGTGCTGTGTTTGGATAACCTGCCACCCAAATTCGGATTTGCTTTAAGATCGCTAACTGCGCGGCATTGAGTTTGGATAGATTGAGATTGTTCAAAATGTCTGCGGTGCTGTAAAGCAAAAATCGGCTGTAATCCGTCAGACCGAGACCTACTTGAACGTTATAGAACCAATCCAGCGTTTCGCTCATCGAAACCAGCGGAGTGCCATGCGAGTCTTTTTCTTCGTTATCGCACACGAAGAAATCGCTTGCTTTGAACCCATTCGCCAAAATGACGTTGACGAAGTTCTTTGCCTGTCGTGCGGATGTGTAGAAAATATTCCCGTTGTGATAATAGTGATATGCCGCGCGTGGAATGTTCAACGCTCCCAGTGCGTGCCAATTCGCAGAGAAGGACGCATCGGTATTCAACCATTCCGTCGCCTTCGTCAGCACCGCATCCGGTAATGGACTGATCGTTGACCAATCCATCGGCAAGGTGACATCTTTGCCGTTGATGTTTTGCGTCGTCATGTTGTTATAGGCAAGATCAACCACGAGAGTCATTCTTTGGGTTCCTTCACGCCATCGTAAAACAGCACCGGCACCAATTCATGGCTTTTCAACTGGTACACCAGCCGCTCTGCCCAATTTTTTAAATTATCCCGTTCTATTTTCATTTGTTGAATGACGGCATCCCGCTTTTCCAGTTCCTTGCGGAAGTCATCCACCTGTTGGCGTAAGTGCTCGACTTCCTGCGCCATAGTCTGATTTTGTTTGCTGATCCGTTCTGCCGCCTCTGCATAGCTTCGCACCGCGCTCGCATCATCGCTTTCGTTTTGCGATGGGATGCGTTTGAACTGTGCTCTTGCTGCCAGAATGGAGATCACAATGGACAGCATAATTCCGACGATATAAATGATATCTCTCACATCAAGTTGCATGATTGTTTTTCCTGTGTTGACGAAGTGAGAAGACCACACGCCATATCAAAATATCGATAAAGATCAGGCTGATCCCCATTCGCACAAAAGCACGATTGGTTTGATCATCCATGTGAACGATCGGAAAGATGAAATAGAATGTGAAAAAGTAAAGGCATGGCAATATATAACCCGCCGCGGCATATTCTTGATAACGCACCCAATTGTGAATGCAATAGCACAGCGCAGCTAGCGCCAGTATTGCCAGAAACCACTCAGGGATCATCAGGTTAGCCATAAGCGTATGGGGCAGACTTGCGCCTGCCCCGTTTTAGTTATTTCGGTTGTGGACCCTTGACGCTCAACGGCTGTGGCGGATTCGTGTTCGCAAATGGTTTCACGAACGTCAGATATGCGGATTGGTTTGAAACGAGAGCCGCAAGTAGTGCGCCTAGCATCGTAATCAATCCGGCCTGATCACAGGTCACGGCAAGCTGAAGTTGCACAGCCCAGCCCAGGCATCCAACCGCATATGCACCGGCAGCCACAACCACCAGCAATCCCCCATTGATCATCACCTTTGTTTCTGATGGCTGGACATTGAACCATGTCCCGAACTTCGGGGCATACGATAAGAGCAATGCCAAAAGCACACCAGCGAAACCCGCCAAAATAGTTGCAGTCATTTCAATACTCCTTCGGACGAGAAGGCTTCTCGCCTTCATCGTCCACTTCGGTGACGTGAGTCGCCGAAGCATTGGTTAAATTGAAAGCGCCCGAAGTCAATAGACTCCGGGCGCTTATCTCCGAGATTGCCCCTCACGTGGAAGGGCTTGCTTTGGACGAGAAAGCATCTCGCTTTCATCGTCCATGTCAGTAACATGGGTCACTGACTGAATTGCAATAATCTTAAACCCGCGCCTCGCGATTGTCAAGAGTCGACAGTACAGATTCCTTTGCCTTTGTTTTCTCATTTCTCGCCTTCATCCGCATGATCACGCCCATCAACTTCTGACCATTCATCCGTGCCAGCATGGATTCGAGCACCTGCTCGGAAATTTCCCACACGAAAATCTCACCGCATACGCCGCAGATGATCGGCATTCTTCCTTCCAGCACGCCGATCACATCCACGTCTTCCAGATGCTCGGCATTCTCATCAATGGCATGACGATACAACGCCAATTGCGGAATCCCCTCGCCGTTGTAACGGATCATCCCTAGCACATGCTTGTGATTCTTATCGCCTGTCCAAGATTTAGCTTCCATTTTGACTCCTCGCGCAAGGCGGCTTCTCGCCGCCATTGCGCACGTCGGCGACTTGAGTCGCACGACGACCACCAACCGCCACACACCGCTCGATCATCCATTCTGACTGAAACAAACTCAGATCACCGACTTCCACACCGTTCTCAACCTGCTTCGGCAGCTTCTTCATAAATGCAAAGCTTGCCCTGCCGCCGAATAGACGTTCAAACTCGTCTGCCGCATCGTGGATCGCCACCGTCACCGAAATACACTTCTCTAAATTCCACGCCACTAGCCTGCGATACTTCGGCCAGCCCTCGCAATGAAAGTCCACGGCTTCCCGCACCGGCCAGAGCGCCTCGCCATAGAAAATACTCAATGCAGATGTGTCATAACAGCGCAGCTGCGCCAGTTCCACCGCAGACCTGGCCACAAACCCTATCATCCGCTCGCTGCTCACCGGCGCATCGCTGATCAACTTCACGAACCGCATTCCATCCATGCTCAG
>CAZVAN010000024.1:0-14457 GCA_964625245.1 uncultured Candidatus Saccharibacteria bacterium
GGGTCAGCGGTTCGACTCCGCTCGTCGGCTCCATTTTTGGCATAGTTGCGAGAATGCCAAAAAGAGTTGAAGTTTTGTTCGGTGTTACAATTGTTGAGAGAAAGGCAACAGTCTCTCAACGCTTGCTGGGTTAGTGAAGCGGTCAAACACGGCAGACTGTAAATCTGTTGGCATTCGCCTTCGTAGGTTCGAATCCTACACCCAGCACCACGAATATGGAACAAAAATTACTAGGTTTAATCAAAGACGCCGATAATATTCTTGTTACATCGCATATCTCGCCGGATGTTGATGCTGTTTGCTCAGCACTCCTGGTGTTCAACGCCTTAAAGTTTAATTTTCCGGATAAGACCGTTAATTTAGTGCTTGAAGAACTGCCTAACCAGGATCTAAGTTTTCTTAAGAGCTATGATCAAATAAAATACCAGAACCTGGCCGATTTTATAACAAAAGAATCTCCGAAACTACTTATTATCACCGACGCAGCTAAGCTCTCACGCTGCTCCAGGAATGACGGCGATAGAGCCAAGCAGTTAGTAGGTGAAAAGGGCATAAAAACAGCTGTAATCGACCACCACGAGCCCAACGATAAAGACCAGACCGACGTCTATATAAACAACGGCTATCCAGCCGCTGCCCAAGAGGTATATCACATCTTATTTGATAAGCTGGGGCTCAACAAGCCCGAAGGTTACGCTGACACTACGTTGCTGGGAATCCTGAGCGATACTATGAGATTTAAGTACGCTAACCCAAAGCACCGCGAGACTTTCGCTTTGGTTAGCGACCTAATAGACGCTGGAGCCAACATAGAGGGGCTAGAGAGCCGAATTGAGGCATACACCGCCAACCAGCTCAGTGTATTGGGTCATATGATAAGCAATTTTGAGCAAAGTAGTGGCTACAACTATAGCTACATTAATGACGAGTTTGCGCAGGAATGGCGTTCGAGCGATAAGGGCTTGGATGACTATGCCAACGGCATAGACTTATTCAAAAATCAATTTGTACGTTATATAGCACCTAATTCATGGGGTTTTGTTGTCACGCCCGAGCTACTGCCCAACGAACGAAACTACTCGGTTTCCTTGCGATCTTTAGGCGATGAAAAAGATGTTTCAACCATTGCTGGCAGGCTTGGTGGTGGTGGGCACAAGCCAGCGGCGGCTGCCAAGTTTCACGCCGATTCAATCGAAGATGCGTTGTCTAAAGTGATTGACGCGGTAGAGAACACTACCGTTTCCTGATAGAATAACCTCTGTGCTTTTAGGCCGTGATAGCTCAGTGGTAGAGCACCTCCATGGTAAGGAGGGGGTCCCGGGTTCAAGTCCCGGTCACGGCTCCACGTCAGAATTCATTACAACCAAACATCAAAAAACGCGCGATCAAGTAGCGCGTTTTTTGTTTGGTCTCCATGACTCTTCCTTTCCCCGAGCTTTATCCTCAAAGCTCGGGGTATATCGAAAATAAATTTCCGATTGGTCTTTAGGAGCTCAAAACACCACATTGTTGCTCCTCTCCGTTTTGTTTATCCTCAAACAAAACGGCAATAGCTCCCGTCGGCCTACATTTCAGCCGCAAATAATAAAGAACCTGGCTTTGGCTTGCGTATAATATAAGGAGAATGGTTAAAAATAAATGGCAAAAGGGATGCCTTTTTTTGGCGGTTGTCGGCTTAGTTTTGCTGGGCGCAGCGTTTTTTATCTTCAAATCACCCCCCGCGCCCTATAAGCTTGAGGCTTACAATTTTAATAATCAACAGGCCAATCTGCAGAAGTTTGAGAAAGATATACGCAGTGTAGGTGGAGAGCGCGCCTACAATCGGCTGGCCGACGCCGTAGCTAACCTATCTGCGGATGACCAACACGAATACGGCCATCTTTTCGGCGACGCCTTGTATAAGGTAGAAGGCTTAAAAGGAATTACAGTTTGTGATACGCGGTTTTCGTATGGCTGTTTCCATCAAATTTTGTCCGATGCCATGATAACCTACGGCCCCTCGGCCGTGACAATGCTTGACCAAAAGTGCAAAGCTGTTCTTCAAGATGCCTATCTATCTTGTCAGCATGGACTTGGGCACGGCATTATGGTGTCGATTGGCTTAAATAAGGAGGGCTATGACGAAGCCCATCTCAAAGAAGCACTGGCTGATTGCACGAAACTGCCAGACGACCATCCACTGGGAGGCTGTGACGGCGGCGTTTATATGGAATATAACCTGCGTACTGTCGCTAATGTTGAGCTGGACCAAAACAATATTCGCCCGATGGATAAAGGAGATTCATACTCTCCTTGCGATCATCTTGAACTTAATCAGCAATCAACCTGCTATTTTTGGATGCCCCAATGGTGGGCTCTAGCTGGCGCGCTGCGTTATGCTGCTAACCAAAATCTGAGCGATGATCAGCTTTACCAATCAACAGGTTCTTTGTGCCAACAGGTTCCCAAAGAGTCGAGCCGTACCTGCTATGAGGGTATTGGTTATGCCGCCATCTCTACAGCAAAACTAAACCCTCAGCGGACCTTAAGTCTATGTAGCCAGGCTTCCTCTGATGCCCTGAGTCGTCTATATTGCCGCTCATTTGCAGCCAGCATGCTAAAGAGCGTTACAAGAAATAGCTCAACTGCCCTCGCGATGTGCAAAGGCCTAACCGGCAACGCTGAGACTTTCTGCAAAGCCTACGCCAACGAACAGGGAAACTTCTTTACATCCTTACCCGATCCGGTGATATAGTTTTTCTACATGGGCTGATTTAGAACTGTGAGATAAGTCACTGTATTGCTGGGCATAAGCATATTAAATATAAACATGCTTGGGGGCGAGTGCCTGGACGAAATGTTAGGCGCCTATACAGCTGAAAGGTCCTGCGGGAGTGAGAAAACGCAGGACTTTTGAATTTAGCGGAATGTGCATCCACTCCCTTGCAAACCTGTGGCTCAATCTGTTATAATTCTCAGTAACCGAAAGGTATTTTTTTATGGCTAAGAAAGGTGACAAACGAAAAATCATAGGACTGACATGCGAAGCATGTGGGCAGCGCCACTATTATTCCACTAAAAATACCATGAACACCCCTGATAAAATCGAACTCAACAAATATTGCCCGGTTAACCGGGTTTATGCCAAACAGGTTGAAACTAAGAAAAACCTTGGCCGCAACGTCGTACCAAAACGCAGATAACTTAACCCGTTTTTGATAGCATCAACAGTGTTTCGGCCAGCGTGGAATGGCTCCAGACTAATGGTGAAACGCCCGTGCCAAAACCAGTATTGGGGTCGACTTGCTCAGCTAGCATACCACCGGCTCCGGCTCGCTCTATAACCCAGTCAATTAGTTTGATAGCTTCTTCGCGCCGGCCATTGCTCATATAGTATTGAGCCAACCAAAGTGTGGTTATCATCCAGGGATTCCCTAGCTTTGTGTGATCTGTCAAAAAGTAATCATCGTGTTCGTAGCGCGGCACACCGCCAATTGGCGCGCTGGTGAGTAGAACGTTCTCAACCAGTCTAACCGAAGCATCCAGCTCGGCCGCGGGAGATTTGCCGTACAGAAAAGCTCCAAAAAAAGTGGAGGCATCAATTGTATTATCGTATTCGATATCGCCGTCAGGCTTCAGTAAGGCGCTCTTGCGGTAGGCCTCCGTCTCACTATTAACTAGCAGTTTCATGCCTTCTTTAATTCTGGAGACAGCTGCCAACCAGTTCTGGCTATCATCATGCTTATTAAATCGCTCAGCTATAGCCGCTGCCGACTCCAGAGCCGCCATGGTAACAAAAACCGTATAAGTAAAAGTTGAGAACTTCTGTTCCCACAGGTCATAGCTGGCGTGGGGCAGGTTGGTTGCTTCATCTATAAATTTAGTCATAAAATCGGCGCATGGCTTGATGAAGGTCGGATATATGTTCCTTATAAAGTCCTCGTCATTAGTGGTTTCCAAATATCTGGAAACTGCGTAGATAACGATGGCTGTTTCATCTTCCTGAATAGGCAACTCCGGGTAGTTAAGATGCAGTTGTGGGTGCCAGGTACTGCCAATGGCTCTGTCCGGCTGGTATTTATGCTTCATAAAGCCGGCCGAATCCATGGTGTCTATACAAAACTGGAAGAACTTCTTGGGCTCATCCTTGTAACCCATCTCAATTAAGGGCATTAGGGCATAGGCACCGTCCCGGGGCCAGACGTAGCTATAATAGTCGCGGCCGTAGTTGTAGATAGACGAGTCGCAGCTGGCGATTATGCCGCCGTGATTATCAATGTGCGATTTGACCACCAAAAGCGATTTTTTGAACATCTTGTGGTACTTCGGCTCAATTTTTTCAATACTGGGCCTAGCCTTGTCCAGCCACTCCGCAAATGACTGCCGAGTGCTGGCCAGACGGTGGTCAATACCTTTTTCTAGGATAGATTTATGTATAGCTTCGGCGTCGAGCTGGGAATCGGAAGCAATAACCCAGTAACCGCAAATTCTGGATGAGCCGGCTGGAACCAGATTTTTAATTCTAAGAACTGAATCAACACCGCCGTGCTCAACCAGGCCGCCACTCAGCTCGCCGTCTTCGGCGTCGCGGAAAGTGCCTTCTTTGCCCTCAATGCCGTAGTTACCAACCGCAAATTGGTCAAAGGGGTTGCCGTCTTGGTCGTGGCCGTAGATAAGCAAGCTGGCCCAGCCTTTATAGTCCAGTAGATAATTACCTTTTGGAACAAAAAGTGCGGTATCGCTGCGTCCGGCCCGCGATATTTGGAAAGCCTGGTGCATAAACAGTCTAATCTCAGCATCTTTTCCGCTAAGGTTACGGATCTCTATCTTGCGCAGGAAGGCAGGATATTTGGAGTCTACAAAGTCGTTGAAGTATAGCTGCACACCTAGAGTCTTGTTGGTGGCGGTTATATTGCTGACCAGGGCCTCGTCTTCAAAATCTATGTCAAAGTCCCAGCTATCTTCATCTGTCCATGAGAACTTGCCATTAACCCAGACCCCAATTTTATGGTTCAGAATTCGCGCCGATGTGAGGTTATCGAGGCCTATATAAGGGTAATAAAAATCATGAACCGTGCCGTGTTCATTGAGACCAACCAGGATGTGTCCGTTGCTAAGTATTACCGGCCTACCCATCAGTTACCCCACCCCGGCTCACTCATTGATATACGCCCACCTTGGAACTTCGCCAGACTAAATCGTGATAGACATTCATAAAGTTAATAAAAGCGTCGTACGGCGAGCCGTAGGGGCTGAAATAAGCGTGCACGTCGCCGTCATTGAACCATTTGGTGCACATGTAGTAGAAGTGGTCGCTGGTTTGAAGTCGGCGCCAGTCGTCAATCAGTTTAAGGTCGCCAGAACCCATAATCTGCTCACTTATACTATAGACCGCGGACAGGGCTTCCTGCTGCATTTTATTGCCATTCCAAGCCGTTAGATCTCGCTCAGTATCGGCCCATGTGACGGTATATGGCATATCAATCTCGTCTTTCGGCTCAAAGCTATCAATTGCCTCACCAAACGTCATAAAGGTGTTACCCGGACGTGATAGCCATTGCTTGGGCAGATGTTCCAGAAAATCAAATATGCCTTTATCCTCCCATTGGTGCTCGCCGAAGGTCTCATAATCCATGAACAGGTTGAATATATCAGCGTCGTGAGTCTCATTCAGCCAGTGGGTAAATTTGTCCGTGGTTAGCGGCCACTGCTCCCACTCAGAATTACCAAACCGGAAAGCTATATCATCACTGATTCGGTAGTTTTTCAGCAGCAACTTGATGTTATTCGTACCAACTGGTCGGTACATGAAGTTAGGGCTGCGCCAACCCAGAATTGGATCCCAACCTTCGGCCAGGATACCCTTATAGCCGGCTTGGTCGGCCCACTGGGCCAGCTCATTGTTGTAGGCCAGCTCGGTATTTCTGATTACTTTTGGTGTCTGGCCAAAAAGCTGCTGGATTTTCTCGCTGTGCTGCTGCACCTGACGCTCAAATTCGTCCCGGTTATAGAAGAAGGCCAGGCTGTGGTAATAAGTCTCGGTGGCAATCTCAACTCGGCCAGTGGCTACTAAATCTTGAAAACTAACCAGAACTTCGGGCGCCCACTTCTCGAGTTGTTCAATCAGGAGCCCGGTTATTGATAAGTTCAGCTTGAACTCGGGATACTCATCTAGTAGTTGCTTCAGCTTGGCATTGGTTGGAATATATGACTTAGCGGCGACCTTTTTCAGCACTCTCTGGTTGGCGTTTTCGTCCTGGTTGTCGGTATCAAAATAGTTATGAGACTGGGCGGCGTCGAAGATTGTGTAGTGACGCAGGCGCCAGGGCTGGTGGGCGTGCAGATATAAAACTATAGCCTTACTCACGCCATCGCCTTTTCATGAAACATTCGGTAACGTTCCATTATTCGGTCGGCGGCACTGCCCCAGCCCAAACTTTGGTATTCCTGCCAGGCATTGTCGGTCAGTGTCTCTCGTAGACCTTGATTTTGCAGTACGGACACAATCTGGTTGGCCATTTCGTCAGTGTCCCAGAAGTCAACTTTTAGACAGTTTTTGAAGACTTCGGCCACACCGGACTGCTTGGATATCAGGGAGCTGGTACCATAACCGGCTGCCTCAAATGGCGTCAGGCCAAAAGGCTCACTAACTGACGGCATAACGAATAAATCGGCTATAGCGTAGGCGTCGCGCCACTGTTTACCGCGCAAAAAGCCAGCAAAGACAACATTCTTGCCAATTCCTTTTTCGGCGGCCAGTTCCAGCAATTCATCACGCTGGTCACCATCGCCTACAAACAGCAGCATAGTTTTGGGGCAACGCTTAACAACTTCTGAAGTCGCCTGAATTAGGTGCGGCAAGCCCTTTTGGATGGTTAGGCGGCCAACGTTAGCAATCACTTTCCAGCCGTCGCTCTTCATATCGGCAAAATACCTGTAGGCGTTCTGCTCATCCAGCGGCTCCATGTCGGCGATGTCGATGCTGTTATGAACGACTTCTATTTTGTCGGCCGGTATATTATAGTCCTCAATAATCATTTGCTTAGTACGCTCGCTGACAGCAATAACATGGTCGGCGAGTAGCATGGAGGTAGCCTCAATTTCGCGTACAAACGGGTTGCCGTCCGGGCCACCGGCTCTGTCACGCTCTATAGAGTGGACGTGTAAAATTAGGGGTCTATTCTTTTTCTCCCGGGCCAGAAGCGCCGCCCTGAAGGTTAGCCAGTCGTGGGCATGGATTACGTCAAATTCTAATGATTCCGCTAGATGGCCGACCATTTGAGCATAAGCCTCCTGTTGGTCGTGCATGTTGACTTCAAAAAAACTACCGTCTTCGAGTAGGTAGCGGAAGCTTTCGTAGGCTTTGGCTGAAACAATCGCTCGGACGCCATGTCTTAGCGCCGAAGTTACGCGCATAAAGTCGTACTTGGGCTCGTGATAATGTGGCAACACAAATTCTATGTCGGCGCCGGCACTCGCTAAAGCCTTAGACAGCTGCAAACAAGCCACTCCTAAACCACCACTGTTATTGGGTGGAAGCTCCCAACCAAGCATCAGTACCCTCATTGAAGTTTTGCTAGCCCTCTCTTTTTATTGGTTTTTCTTTTTACCTTTTTATATTCTTGAACATCATTATAGATGTTAAGAAGTGTAAGCACAACCTCAATTAAAACAGATTAGCATAAGGGTTACGTGTGATTTTAGTCACAGTTTACGGCATATGGTTTTTACAATGGCGTAGGTATTTGTAGCACTATATCTTAAAATAAAGGGTGCCGTAGGGGAGTAGCTCAGTTGGTAGAGCATCGGTCTCCAAAACCGAGGGTCGCAGGTTCAAGTCCTGTCTCCCCTGCCACGCAACAGTACGACATTTGGGACAAGAGCCTAACGATAGGATATTCCTTCCGTTAGGCTCTTTGTCTTTGTTGTCGACTTTTGCTTATAAGTCGAAAATATATTTCCGATTGGATTACACGGCCTGCTCTACGTAGCGATTGCTGAATTTGAAAGCGCAAACACTTTTATATAGCACTCTAGGGGTGATATCATTTTAAGGATGAGCAAGGTTATGCTAACCAGACCAGTTCTAATTGGCCTATACGGCTACCCGGGTTCCGGCAAGACGCACATTGCCAGAAACCTCTCCACTTATATACAGATAGCTCATGTTGATACTGACCGCATCCGCAGCGAACTTTTTGAGACACCACGTTTTGATGCTCAGGAGAGCGCCATTGTTGGCCACCTAATGAATTACATGAGTGAGGAGTTTTTGGGCGCCGGCGTAAGCGTAGTTTATGATTCAAACACCAGCCGTCTGGCGGGGCGGCGAAATTTGCGTGAAATTGCTCGCAAGCATAAAGCCTACTTTTTGTTAGTTTGGATACAAATCGACTCCGAAAGCGCCTATGCCCGTACCCAAAATAGAGACCGACGCACCAGCGATGACCGTTATGCTCAACCACAGACACGGCAGAGCTTTGAAGCCAATATCCGCACCATGCAAAACCCAAGAGACGAAGATTACCTAGTTATCAGCGGCAAACACTCCTTTGTTACTCAGAAAAATGCCATAGTTAACCGTCTATACCAAATGGGATTAGTTAGCAGCGAAAATGTTCAAAATCAGGTTACCATGCCGGAACTGGTCAATCTTGTTCCTAATCCTCAGGCCGGCCGGGTTGATTTAAGCCGCCGCAATATCAGTATTCGTTAAGATGGCTCAGAAATTTTTTGATATTCCGGGCGTTGGCCCGGTTTTGGTGAGTAAGCGGCGCGGTTCCAGAAACATCCGCCTAAGTATTAATTCTAAAGGTCAGGCCAGGGTCAGTCTGCCAAGTTGGACGCCGTACGCCGTTGGGGTGGCTTTTGCCCGTGAGCGCCGGGACTGGATTGCCAAACATTCCAAAAGCAATGAACAGCTCGCCCTGAAAGAAAATGACAGAATTGGTAAGAGCTACCGTTTAAAGTTCTACTCTCGCCCGCAATCAACCAGGTTGTCGGCCAGAGTCAGCAGTAATGAAATAGCCATAACAGTTCCGCCGTCGGCCAGTCCTAGGGATGTTCAGCAAAAGGCCGTTGCTGCGAGCGAAAAAGCTCTGCGGGCTGAGGCCGAGACACTATTGCCGCACCGCCTGAAACAGTTATCCATTGAGCACGGCTACTCCTATAAGAGCGTCCGGATTGCTAAACTGACTTCACGTTGGGGCAGCTGTTCCAGCACCGGCCAGATCAGCCTAAGCTATTTCTTGGTTCAGTTACCCTGGCAGTTTATAGACTATGTAATCATTCACGAGCTGGTCCACACCCGCCACCATAACCACGGAGCTGGCTTTTGGTCTGATTTTAAAACAGCCTTGCCGGAGGCCAGGCAGCTACAAAAGCAGATACGAAAGTTTAAACCGATAGTCCAAGCTACGAATTAAAAATGCAAGTTGTGGCATAATTAAACATATGCTCATTAAACGGGGTGGGGTGTCGCACCCAAAAGTTGATGCGACAACAGACATGGATCACCAGCTACTGCTGGCTTTGGTCAACAGCCTGACCGACGGTGTAGTGGCCGTGGACGCAAATCTGAACATTTTAATGGCCAACGGCGCTGCCCTGGCCCTACTGGATAAGAATGAGCTAAAGGGCCGCCCCATTGCTGACGTTCTGGTTTTAATAGATAGGACCGGAAATCAAATTGACCTAACTAAACTGATTCCTAGTTCGCCAACCGGATATTCCAGCCGAGCTTTCCGAATTAAATTTAACGATGCCAGCAGCTTGAACTTATATCTCAGCCTGGCGCCGGTTAAACTAAGCTACGGCCAGGACGCTGGCGGCGGATTTGTGATGATAATGCGCGATATATCAGCCGAGAAGATGGTTGAGGACGAGCGGGATGATTTTATAAATGTTGCCGGACACGAGCTCAAAACGCCGGTAACAATTGCCGAGGGCAGCATTAGCAACGCATTAGTGATGGCCCAGCGCAGCGAGGCTAGTGATACGCTGGTTCAGTCTTTAAAAACGGCCCATGACCAGATTTTATTTCTGAGCAGTATGATTAACGACCTGGCGGTTCTATCTCGGGCCGACAGAGGCAAAAAAGCCGTATATATAGAGGAATTCAAGATAGAAGACCTATTCCAGGAACTAAACGATGCTTATAAACCACAGGCCCAGGCCAAAAATCTAACTCTGAGTTTTGAACGATCAGAGGATGCCGAACGCCTTAGTAGCAGCCGTCTCTACGTTAATGAGATTTTACAAAATCTGATAACCAACTCCATAAAATACACAGTAACTGGCGGCGTTCATGTAAGCGCAACTGTGCTTCCGGGTGGTATTCAGTTTAGAGTGACAGACACCGGCATCGGCATTAATCACAGCGACCAGAGCAAGATGTTTGAAAAATTTTTCAGAAGTACTGACGAGCGGGTAAAAAGCCAACACGGAACCGGCCTTGGCCTATATGTAACCGCTAAGCTGGCAGACCTTTTAGGAGCCAAAATTGAGGTTAAAAGCGACATCAACACAGGCAGTACATTTCTGGTGACTTGCCCAAACCTAAACGCTCCACAGAAACCTGAGGCTGCACCTAATTCCGCGCCGAGCTAACCCCTTGCAAATAACTGGTAGGTGCGCTATGCTTGACAGTGACGACCTACTTTGAATAGTAGGTTTTATTTATGCCGGGAGGCGAGTATCAGTGGCACGCGCGAGTAAACCCAGGATTCGAAAAGCCGCTCCAACAGTTAGGGAGCGAGCTGAAGTTGCTCAGAATAAGATGTCCAATGAGAAACCTAAGCGAGTTCGCCGGTTAGCATCGGCCTCGGCACGTCCTTTTAAAAACGTTCGTCTGCCAGATGGACCACTCAAGAGCGGTATAAAAAAGACGGGGCGAGTAGTAGGTAAAGTACTCAACCGTCTGGTGCCACGCTACTTTGTAAATGCTTGGCGCGAGCTACGTTTGGTAACCTGGCCCAGCCGTAGAGAGACCTGGCGACTGACCCTTGCCGTTTTCATCTTCGCCATCATTTTTGGAGCCATGGTTGCCGTGGTTGATAAGGGTCTGGACGAAGTATTTAAGAAACTGGTCTTAAAGTAAGGAAGTTATAAGTGAGTAAACGATACGATTCAACAAAGCAGTGGTACGCCATCCACACCTATAGCGGTTACGAAGAGAAAGTAGCCGAATCTATCCGCCAACGAGCAGAGAGTCTTGATATGGGCGACAAAATTTTTCAGGTTTTGGTTCCCAAAGAAAAAATGATTGAAATCAAGAACGGCAAGCGCAAAGTTGTTGAAAAGCGCATATTCCAGGGTTACGTCCTGGTTGAAATGAAATTATCAGAAGATGCTTGGTACATTGTGCGCAACACTCCCAACGTTACGGGGTTTGTGGGCACCGGTACCGAGCCAACCCAGATAGAAGATGACGAGATTGCTAAAATCCTCAAGCGCATGGGCCGCGAAGAACCAAAACACAAGTTTGATTACCGTGTGGGCGAAGTTGTAAATATTGTAGACGGGCCGTTCAAGGGCTTTGATGGTGCTATAAATGAAATTGATGCCCAAAAAGGCAAGCTCAAGGTTTTGGTTAATATGTTCGGCCGAGAAACTCCGGTGGAGCTCGACGGCCTGCAGGTGAAAAGAGTCTAGGAGAAAGATATGGCAAATACTAAACCAGTCAGAGCTAGTTTAAAAATTAAAATCCGCGGCGGCCAGGCCAGTGCCGCGCCGCCCGTTGGTTCAACCTTGGGCCAATACGGCGTTAATATGATGGACTTTGTGACTCCTTTTAACGACCAAACCAAAGACCGCATGGGCCAAAACCTAACAGTCCACATTACAATTTACGAAGATCGCAGCATGGACTGGCGAATAGTAGGTACCCCCACCGACGAGCTGATTTTAGCGGCTCTAAAAGTAGACAAGGGTTCCGGCGAACCCAATAAAACTAAGCTGGATAAGAAGTTATCGCAGTCTCAGTTGGCCGAAATAGCCGAAGCTAAAGCTGAAGATATGAACACGGAAGATGTTGAAGCAATTAAGAAAATGGTTGCCGGCACAGCCCGCAGCATGGGAATAGAGGTAGAGTAAATGGCGTCTCCAGGAGAAGAATATACACCTGTCGATTTGTACGCTATTTTAGCGCCGGCTGACAGAGCCCTGGCGCCTGCAGTCAAAAGAAATAAGCTGGCCAGACGAACTTATGAAGACCTAATAGACGCTAGAGCCCCCAGGAGTACCATGCAGCCAGCAGCAACTGAGCACATTAGATCGACTGTTGAGCTGGATGCCGTCACTCGAGTAGCTCAACTCCAGGTAGCCGAAACCGTAAGTATTGCCGTTGCCGTGGAAGGCTCTGTCAGCGCCGTTCAGGCCATTGGGTCACCAGATGCACGGCTGATTGCGGTGAACGGGCTAATGGACCGCCTGGATGAAATTGCCCGAGTAGACGAAGATTTTCTAGCCAGAAGGGAAGCACACTCTGCTCCTGAAGCCGACCAACAAGTCAAACTATTTAATTAAATTGTGTGGGAGGCGCTAAAATCGCCGCTAGTACCACAAAGGAGAAATCATGGCAGAAGCCAAACAACCCGCAAAACCAAAAAAAGCAGCCGCAACTAAGAAAATTATTGGAAAATCAGCCAGCCCTGAGAAAGCTAAGCTTGAGAAAATTATAGAATCAACCAAAGAAGCAACTGCTGCGGAAGCTGTTGAGATTATTGAAGAAGCAGAAGTAGAGTCTAGCGAAGTTGAGGTTACGCCACTGGCTAAAGCCGGCAAGAGGAGCCCTAAGGCCGTAGCTGAGGCCGAGCAAAAACTAGTTAAGGAAGAGCGCAAAAAGTCTGCCGAGGCCGAGCCGGCTGATCAGCCTAAACCAGTTCAAAAACCATCCCGCCCCAAGTCTGAGCGGGCCGGTAAGAAGTACAGAGAGGTCATTAAGCTAATTGATAAGACCAAAACCTACTCGCTGCCAGAAGCCTTAGAACTGGCCACCAAAACTTCCACCACCAAGTTTGATGCCACCGTGGAACTACACGTTAACCTTGGTGTTGACCCCAAGCAGGCCGACCAAAACGTGCGTGACACGCTGGCTTTACCATCCGGAACCGGCAAAACCATACGTTTGGCCGTGCTGGCCGAAGCCGATGACGCCGCTGCCGCCAAAGCCGCCGGTGCCGATATAGCCGGGTCGGACTCCCTGTTTGAGAGTCTTGATAAAGATCAAATAGACTTTGACGTTCTGGTAGCTACTCCAAACATGATGCCCCGCCTCGGTAAATACGCCCGTTTGCTTGGCCCCAGAGGATTAATGCCTAACCCCAAGAGCGGCACTGTTACAACTGATGTCGCTAAAGCTGTCGCTGAGGCCAAGGGCGGAAAAGTCGAGTACCGCGTTGACCAGGCTGGCATAGTCCACCTGGGCATTGGCAAGGTCAGTTTTGGACCTGCCAAGTTGCAAGCCAACGCTGACGCGGTTATGGCCAGCATCAGAGCCGCCAAGCCGGCCAGCCTTAAAGGTAACTACATCACATCCATACACGTTACCACCTCCATGGGCCCCAGCATTAGCGTTACGCTTTAGTAAATTTTTACATCATCTTTATGCTTGCAGGCAAGCAGGGGTGACAGTTAGACTTGAAGGAACAGGAGATTTATGGGCGTATTAAGCAACCAGCAGATAGAGGAAGCGCTTAAAAGCGGACACATTGTTTGCCGGCCCTTTAATCCTAGGCACGTTTCTCACGCCAGTCTGGATGTAACCCTTGGCCACTATTACTACCGCACCGAGCGCTCCGAAGACCATCCGGTCTATAACCCCTTTGACGAGGTTGATGTAGAACGCTATTTTGAGGGTGCCATAACGGCCATAACCCACAAGCAGTGGTGCGACGAGAACGGCGTAAAACTCCTAAAAGGCATTCCGGCCAACCATCCCGTAATCCCGGTTCGGCCCGGAGAGCGGATTTTGGCCCACACCCACGAATTTTTTGGTATCAAACCGCCTGGCGCCTGTGAAGTAAAATCCCGCTCCAGTTGGGGCCGTAACGGCGTAGCTGTCTGTTTTGACGCTGGCTGGATAGACCCAGGCTATATTAACCGGTTAACTCTCGAGATTTATAATCTGAACCAGAACGAAATTGTCTTACTGCCGGTTGGCGAGCGCATTGCTCAAATTGTCTTTCATGAAACCGGCCCGGTTAGCGGTACTTATGGACAGGGCCGCCATATGGGCTTTTCTGGCAAGTATCAGGTCGGCACTGACCTGGACAAGCTCATCAAGACTTGGGAGCCTAAGATGATGTTACCGCAGGCCTACAAAGACAAACGCGCTATGCCGGCACCCATAAAAGGGTTAAAGGCGCTTTAAGGTGGTGGGTATGGAAGAGGCACAGCCATGCAAAGCCAATCCGGCGTCTTTATAGTCTTAGAGGGTTCGGACGGCTCTGGTAAGACTACTCAGTTTGAACTTTTAAA
>CAZVAN010000025.1:0-12660 GCA_964625245.1 uncultured Candidatus Saccharibacteria bacterium
CGCCCGAATCGAGAACTAGTATTTCTCCTTTGCTGTTTGCAATTAGTGCCTTGATTCCTACCTGAAATAGCTTTTCCTTAGACATTAATCAGCTCCTTATAATTAGTCTCGTGGAGATATTGTTCAATTTGGTGCCATTTGCGCTGGGCGGATTCGCTGAAACCCCGTTTCGAAAAATCTACGTAATCGGCCACGATGTAAAAAATATGGATGGCGCGGGCCAGTTCAATATCAATCTTGGTGCCGTCGTATTCTTCTTGAATTTTAGCCGCTTTTTCTAGTGTTTGCCGGCCCCACTTACTCCAAAAATAAAACTCGGCTTCTACTGGGCCAATTTCTGCCTCCAGCCAGTCGATAACTCCTGTGATTTTGTGCTGAGCCGGGTCCACGAAACAGTTAGACTGCTGCAAATCCTCATGAACAAACACCCACGAATCGCTACTTGTTAGATGATTTAGGATGTAGTCCCTGGCTTCTTGTGCCAGTTCCCTGACCCGGATGTCAGCGGTCTGGTCTGCTATATAGCTTTCCACCAGTTTTTGGTTTTTATCGGTTCGGTATTTGGGGATTTTTAGCTGGGCACACTCACCTATGGGTGTGACTTTTGATATTTCACTACGGGTCTCTACCCAGCTTTTTAGAAACTCGTCGCTGAATTGCTGAGTGGAATCTATTTGGTCCCACAAGGTGCCCTGCAGCAGTTCATAACCAAAATAGCGGAAGCCTGACGCTACAAAAGTCGGTTTGGGCACGGCAAAAGACACTTTACCTTGCAGGTAGTTAAGGATGTTTACTTCTTTCTCAATTTCATCCGTTTTTAGGCGCTCGCTCGGCTCAAAAAGGCCGCGTGGAAAACGGAAAACGTACTGCTCGTTAATCAGCATGGCGGCGTTATCCCAGCCACTGCCCAGATATTTTATAGACTCAACCTTAAGATCTGGAAAATCCTGTTCTATGAGCTTTTGGTATTCCTCAACTGGTGCGGGCATTACTTTCGCGTCCATTACAGGCCCCCTCTTCCTTTGCTTAACAGTTCGGGGATGTGTTTAATGGCCTGGTTGTAGCTTTGGGGGGTTGGGGAATATTTATTTTTAAACTCAGGGTTATTAAGTTCTTGCTCAAGTTGCTTAATCGGCACCCACTTAACTTCGCTTGTTTCAGCTTCTTCGAGAGTTAGGTTGGCTGGATTTAGATCTGACTTAAGGGCATATATCCAAAGAAATACTCGGTGGTCCCAGCCACCCGGCATAACATCCTCTAGAGATTCGTTACTTAGAAATACTAGGTCTTTGGGGTCCACTATTAGCCCAAGCTCCTCTTTGGCTTCTTCAACTACCGTTTCAAGAGGAGTTTTGCCGGCGGCAATGTGCCCGGCAACCGATACGTCCCAGATGTTTGGCCTAACTATTTTTTTAGGGCTCCGCAGCTGCATTAGAACCTCGCCTTTAGAGTTATATATCCAAATGTGCGCGCCACCGTGCCACAACCCCTGCTTGTGCGCCTCGGACTTCAGCATAGTTTGGCCGGTTTTGCTCATATGCTCGTCTAGTATGTCTACCGGCTCCTCTTTCATGCTACGTTTGTTGGGTCCCAGTTAGTTCTGTAGTTTTTATCAAGAGCTTTGAGTTTTTGCATGTCTTGTTCGTCTAGCTTGAAGTCAAAGATGTTAAAGTTGTCGGCTATGCGCTCAGGGTGAACAGATTTGGTAAGCGCAACCACGCCGTAGTCTATAACCCAGCGCAGCATTATTTGCGGCACTGATTTGCCATGTTTTTTAGCAATTTCTACTAGGGTTGGATTGTCAAAAAATAGGCCTTCAGCTAGGGGTGTGTAGGCCTCAACCACAATACTGTTTGCTTTGCAGTACTCAACCAGCTCAGGTTGCTGCAAAACCACACTCATCTCCACCTGGTTGGCGGCTGGCTGAACGTCAAACTGCTTTTTCATTTCTTCCAGATGCTTGATTGTGTAGTTGCTGACACCAATGGCCTTGGCAGTTCCCTTTTCGTAAATTTGCATCATACGGCGCCAGGCGGCGGTGCGCCTTTCGGTTACTGGAAAGTGCAGTAGAAGTAGGTCTACATAGTCCATCTGCAGTTTTTTGAGTGACTCTTCAAAGCTGGGGATTACGTCTGTCCACCACATATTTTCGGTGCCAATTTTGGTAGTTATAAAAAGGTTTTTGCGTGAAACGTTACTTTCTTTTAGCGCTTCACCTAAAAATTCTTCATTGTCATAAACTTGGGCGTCGTCAAAATGTGTGTAGCCAGCTGCCAGCGCCGATTTTATAGAGTCCTTGCATTCCTGGCCGTTGGTGTTGCGCCACAAACCAAAGCCAATCTGCGAAATTTCCGCCCCTGTATTCATCTTCAAATTTGGTACTGTCATACTCATCTCCTTCTATTTAATTATAGTTCGCCCCAGTTTTTGCCAAGTACATGTTCTAGGTCGATCTTTAATTGCTTAATGTTTTTATAGTGAATGCTGTCTATGCCAGATTTTTTAGCACCATCAACATTTTGTAGACCATCATCTATAAATAAACACTCTTTAGGCTTGCGTTTGAGATCTTCTACACACTGCATAAAGATTCTTTTGTCTGGCTTCACAATACCTAATTTGCAGGAGACGGTTATAGTATTGAATAATCCTGAAATGTGGTCCCTTTCTAAACAATCAAGCTCGTCCTCGCCCGCATTGGAAAGCAACGCGACTTGATATTTCTTCTTCAAACTGTTGATTAGCTTTAACATTTCCTCGTTAACAATTTTAGTATCACTAAATTCTTTAGCTGCCGTTTCAGCCGGTATGCCCGTTACATTCTGGATACCCTCAAAAAAATCATGTTTGCCTATGAGGCCTAGATCTATCTTTCTATTCAGTTCATTTAAGACGCTGGTATCGTATTTAAATTCTTTAATGTGGCGCTCGTAGTAAATATCGGAGACTACAGGATAAAGCACGCCGAAACAGTCAAAAATTATTGCTTTTATCATAGTTCACCCCAGTTTTTGCCGGTAGAAATATCGGCTTTTAGCTTCACGGGTAGTTTTGTGTAAACAGTTTCCATAGTTTCTTTGACCATTTTGCCGACTTTTTCGGCATCACCAGCTGGCACTTCAATAATCAAACTGTCATGAATTTGCAGCAGCATTTTAGCGCCCGCTGGTAATTGCTTGTCGACCTCTATCATGGCCATTTTCATAATGTCTGCCGCGGTGCCCTGCAGTGGCATGTTCACAGCCGCGCGGTAGGCGGCTTCCCGGACTTGGAAGTTGGGCGAATGCACGTCCGGCGTGGGTCGGCGGCGGCCAAACAAGGTTTCTACATAACCCTGCTGCTCTGCCAGTTTCCGGGTGTGCTCAATATATTCTTTGAGCTTAGGGCGAATCTCAAAATAGCGCTTAATAAAATCACGGGCCTCACCAAATTCCATGCCGGTGCTTTGGCTAAGAGCGTGTGGACCAAGACCGTACATAATGCCAAAGTTGACCTCTTTTACAGATGAGCGTTGGGCTTTGGTGACGTCTTCCGGCTCGATGTTATAGAGGGTTGCGGCCGTTTCTACATGAATGTCGGCATCGCGGTTGAAGGCTTCAATCATGCCCTCATCACCAGACAGTGCGGCGGCTAGGCGGAGTTCAAATTGGCTATAATCGGCACTTACTAGCTGATTGCCTTTCTCGGCTATAAAAGACGTACGAATCCTCCGGCCAAGGTCAGTCCGGACTGGAATGTTCTGCAAATTGGGGTCAACCGAACTTAATCGGCCGGTTGGAGCAATAGTGATATTAAAAGTTGTGTGTGCGCGGGAATTTTTATCAACTTGGGTTGGCAGTGTATCTACATAAGTATTCTTGAGCTTAGCTACCTCACGGTAGGTGGTTATTTGATCTATGATAGGGTTTAGGCCACGGAGCTTATCCAGCTCACTGGCCGCAGTGCTGTAGCCGGTCTTCCCCTTTTTGATTCCGGCCGTAGGCAACTGGATTTTTTCAAATAAAATGTCTGCCAGCTGGCCCGGTGAACCGATGTTAAACTCTTGCCCGGCATTTTTGTAGATTAGCTGCTCAACATCCTTCAGTGTTTTATCCAGCTCTTTGGAAAAATCGTTAAGGTACTTAGTGTTGAGTTTTATGCCAGTGTATTCCATATCTGCCAGCACGGTTGTTAGCGGCCATTCCACGTTTTTAGCCAGTTCCCAGATAGACGGCGCCTCTCCCAGCGCCAAAACCTGGCCCTCGTACAGCTCACGAATAACAGCGATGAACTCCGGCGCCCTAACCAAAAAGTCTTCGGTTGGCAGGTTTTCAAAGTCCGGGCCTTCATAGCGCAAATCCGTAACGGCCAGCTCTGTAAGGCTCTGGGCGCGCAGCAGCGAGTTGAGCAAGTATGCTGCAACAAACACGTCATGGCCGACATTTTTAAGTTCAATCCCAAGGGTTTTAAGGAGTTTTATGTCAGATTTAATGTCGTAGCCAATTTTGCCGACCTTCTCATCTTCCATTAATGGAACTAAGGTTTTCTGGACTTTCTTGTGGTCCAGCTTAGACAAATCAAAAGTGAAAGACTGGGTCTTCGTACCAACAACCAACACCTGCGGGTCGGCGCCGTGCTTGCCTGCCGCCCTAGAATGAATAAAAACTGTGTCTGCTTTTGGTAATTTAAAGTCGGCCAACTTGGAAGCAGAGTCGATGAGCACATTTTTGGGTAGCTCCAGCTTTATCCCGCCAATTGATTCGCTGGCTGGCACCTCGCTCTGCATATTATCGGGCAAGTTACGCAGAAGTGTGCGGAATTCCAGCCGTTGCAGCAAATCACGCAGGTGTTTGGTGTCAATTTTATGGGCGTCCATAGCTTTAAAATCGATATCTACCGGGGCATCACACCAGATAGCGGCTACTTTTTTACTGAGATAGGCTGAGTCATGGCCGTCCTCGAGTTTTTTGCGCAAATTCTCTTTGATATTGGGCAGGTTTTTATAAACGCCGTCCAGAGTTTTATATTCTTTGAGTAGCTCTAGGGCAGTCTTTTCGCCCACGCCGGGAACGCCGGGGATATTGTCTGAGCTATCGCCTTTTAAGGCTTTTAGGTCCAGAAATTGGTCGGCCTTGATGCCGTATTTTTGCTCAAAACTCTCGAGGTGAAATTCCTCAATGTTACTGAAGCCTTTTTTTAGAGCATAGACCTTTACGTCATGGTTGATTAGCTGCAGCATATCAAGGTCGCTGGTGATAAGAAGAGTTTCAATGCCTTTTTTTTCGGCTTTCACAGCCAATGTTCCCATGATGTCGTCAGCTTCGTAATCGTCCAGCTCAAGGAGTGGCCAGCCAAAGGCATCTAAAAGATCGTGCAGGATGGGGATTTGAGTGTAAAAATCCGGCGGTGCTGGTTTGCGGCCGGCTTTATATTCCGGGTACAGCTTCAGACGGGCCCGGATATTGGTTTTAGGTTTATCCCATGCTACGGCCACATAATCCGGCTTGAGGCGCTTGAGCAGTTCCATGGCCATCGTAGCAAAGCCGTAGACTCCGCCGGTTGGAATGCCGTCGTTGGTAGATAAATTGGGCATGGCATAATAGCCGCGGTAAAAGACGCTTTTACCATCAATAATCGCCAGTTTTTTCTTTGGCTCCGCCATCAGTTTAAATTATACTCTGTATCTGTTAAATGAGTACCGCGTAATGGTAGGATAAAGCCATGGACAAAGTTGTTCTAAGAGACTTGGACGGAGTAAAGGTTGGGTTCAGTGGCAAAAAATTAGGCAGTGTCCAGATATTGGACCGAGAAGTAAATGCTGAGTTTGAAGAATTTATCTCACATTTTCCAGCCAAGATAGTTTACGATATGCCAGCCGTCGGCAAAGACCACGTGATAAGAGTTGACGGGCTCACTCCGGAACAAGTTTGGGGTACCGAAGCCGATGCGCTTATCACAGAAAACCCAGATGTCCTGCTTACCCTAAGAGCGGCTGACTGTATTCCAGTGGTATTTTATGTACCAGGTCAGAAAATTCTCGGTCTGGCTCATGTGGGTACGAGCGGCGCCGTCCTGCACTTGCCGCGCCAAACCCTCCAAAAAATGAATGTCCGGCCCGAAGAGGTAAAGGTTTATGTTGGCCCGTCTATTAGTAAAGAGTCGTACCGTTTCCCCCCAGATTACAACTTGGGTGAAAAGGGCTTGAACCCAAGCTGGGACAAATATATTAGCCGCCAGAACGATGAAATACATATAGATCTGCTGGGCTACGTTATTGACGAATTAAAGACTAGCGGGGTTAAGTCCGTAAATATTCAAAGCGAAAATATAGACACCGGAGCTGACGCTGATTATTTCTCCCACCGCCGGCATAGACTGACGGGCGAGACCAGTGGGCGTAACGCCATTGGCGTGACATTAATTTAGGCTTTGGCAAGTTGTTCAACGGTGCAACTGCTTGCAATTTTCAAACGATGTTCGGGCGGCCGGCATTAACAAGTTCGGTATTAAACTCCAGAATTAGACGTGCTAGCACTCCAATCTCACGGGTGTAAACATTTGGCCCACGCTGGCCCGTCTCATCGCCTATTGCTCTGATGTTTGCTGGATCGACACCTGATTTAAGGCAAGCAATAGCTGCTTGGATTTCGTCTTTCGGACGATATTGGCCATTAGTAGCGACCACCAGCTGTCTTTCGCCGATATTTTCTGTTTGGGCCCTGACTGCCAGCAGCCGTTCCAGGGTCAAGGGCAAACCGGGCAGACCGCCATCGTTAGTATTGGCGGACAGCAAGGCAAAAATTTTGGGCTCGTTATCACTCCTCACAAGCTGCGTAGCCTGATCAAACCCATCCAAACTGTGGGCAAAATCAAACCCCTTTACCCAACCTTCACTCAAAGCTGAGTGGATATTCAGTTCTTGCTCTGTTATAGAATCTTTGAGTATAAGCTTCTCGTCCCTTGGGAAATACTGGCCGCAGATTTCTTGAGCAACCTGGTATTCGGCATTAGGGGAGCCGTCTTGCCGTACACGGAGGATTTCCCGGTGGCTGCCGAGTTGAAATACCGGCAGCATGTTTAACTGCCCGATGCTACGCGCCCGGTCTGCCAGAAGCTCTAATACTAGGTTACGTCTGACAACAGCCGTCCGGTTCGCGCCACCCTCAACCACGGCAAATATCTCGGGACCGGCCAATAAATCTTGTGGTGTTTCTGCCTCTTTTGGCAGTAGCATACCAAAATCTTGAGCTAATGACATCACATGAGCAGTCTGAGGCTCATCTAATGTCCGTTTATCTGCTTCGACCAGCTGCCAACGGGGCGTACCGTGCCTGTTTTGGGGCGCCATTATTTCAGCGATGGCAGTGAGAATCTGTTCATTTGTAGCCGGATGTTTAGCTTCAAAGTCCGACGACCAAGTCTCCAAAACCCCGCCAAGCCCGTTTTTCTCCTCCGCAGCTTGGGTTAACAGCTCTGTGTGCCGGCGAGCTTGGTTAGCGACGCGGTCAATACCGCTTTCCTGCCGACTTAGAGCCTCATTAGTAATCCCACTATCAGCCATAGCCTAATTATAACCCGAGGGTTTTCTTGACGGTCTTGGCGAACTCTTCTAAATTATTGCCGTTATTATCAATAAAGACGTCGGCTTTGGCTTTGACGCCGGCCATGCTCAAAGTGTGTTGGTCGCCACTGTGTTCCATTTCATCCTGCTCTTCTTTCAAAAATTGTTCAAAGGTTTTCTTGTCTTCGGCACTACGTTGCCTTGAATGAATTCTTTCGTAACGAACTTTTGGGTCGGCGTCTACCCAGACTAGCCTTCCCCCCAAATCTTTAACTCTTTGGGCTTCGCCCGGATTCCGCATTGGTACGACCACCAATCCTTGATACTTGCCCCCTGAGTTTTTGAATTCTTCGACTGCCTTGTCTACTAATACCCCTAACCCGTATTGCCTCCGCCATTCGGCGCTAATAGTTCGAAGGACTTCACGCTCTATAGGTAGCTCGCGTTTCTTTGCTTCTTCTCTTAAATAGTCCGAGACAGACACGAATAGCCAGTTGTGCTGTTTAGCTAGCATTTCTCCAACGCTATCCTTCCCCGATCCGTTGGTCCCTGCGATTCCTATAATTTTCATTTTACTGGAGGTATTCGTGCAGGCGACGGGTGTCTTTGTGTTTTCTTAGTTTGGCTAGAGCTTTGGCTTCAATTTGGCGGATGCGCTCGCGGGTGACAGAAAATTCCTGACCAACTTCTTCTAGGGTGTGGCTTTTACCGTCTTCCAGACCAAAGCGCAGTTTTAAGATTTTCTGTTCACGCTCAGTCAAGGTGCCAAGTATCTGCTTAACTTGTTCCTTTAAGAGTTGTTCAGAAGCAGACTCGCTAGGTGTTTTTTGGTCTTCATCCTCGATGAAGTCACCCAGTACGGAATCTTCTTCGTCGTCGCGGACAGAGGCATCGAGGCTGGAAATATCCTGCTTGATTTTCATGATATGCTCTACCTTGTCGACGTCCATCTCCATGGCAGTAGCAATCTCATCGTTGGTTGGCTCACGGTTGAGCTCCTGAGTCAGGCGGCGCTGGGTGCGCAGCAGCTTATTGATGGTTTCGACCATGTGCACCGGAATACGAATGGTACGGGCTTGGTCGGCAATAGCACGGGTAATGGCTTGGCGAATCCACCAGGTGGCATAGGTACTGAACTTAAAACCGCGGTCCGGGTCAAATTTTTCAACTGCCCGCAGCAAGCCGGTGTTTCCTTCTTGGATTAGGTCCAGAAGATCTAGGCCACGCCCGACATAGCGCTTAGCAATAGATACAACCAGGCGCATGTTAGCTTCGGCCATTTGGTCTTTGGCGCGCTTATCGCCCTTGACTACTCGTTGAGCCAATTTTAGTTCTTCTTCAGCGGTCAGCAGTGGAATCTTGCCAATTTCGCGTAGATAAAGGCGGACTGAGTCATCAGCAATGTCGTCCAGGTAGGTGGTATCTGGGACCAGCTCTTCTTCCTCTTCTTCTACCGCCCATTCGTCAATAAAATCTTCAGTGCTGGGCTCGGCTGCGGCAACTACTTCGATGTCAGCTTCAGTTAGCTCAGCATAAAGTTTATCCAGAACATCTATATTGGCGGGAGTATCAGGGATAACGGCAAAAATGTCTCGCTGATCGAGCTTGCCGTCCTTCTTCCCTTTGTCTACCAGTTGTTTTATTTCTTTGTCATAATCGTCGTGCTGTTTAACGACTGTTCTATCAATTTTTTTTCTAGGCATAAGTTATTCCACCTCTCATTAACTATTTAATCAATTCGTTCAATTTGTCGGCTTTGCGCACCAGGCTGTCGATTTCTTCATCGCTGCCTGCCTCGGTCATGGCCCGTGCCAGCAGATGTTTTTCTATTTTTACGTATCTGTCTAAAAGACGGTTTTTGAGATTTTGGGCTTGCTCCCGTAAGTCAGTAGGGGCGAGGTCTTGATAAAGTTCCTCAAATTGCAATGATATAATTTTAACATAATCCCCTGCCTCTTGCAATGGTGTGGCTACGTTAGGGTTACCCTTAAAATCGGGGTTTTTGAGAATGAATTTAAAAACTTTCCTAGGTGGACCTTCAGCAAAATACAGGACATTCATATCCTTTAGTAGATCACGCAGTTTGGGCTGCATCAGCGCCATAGCCAGCAGGTGGTCTTGCAGACGCTGGTATTCCACAGTTTGGGAATCTATTGGACCAAATTGTACTTTGGCCCGCTTTAGCCGGACCACCGGCAAATCTTCTCCGCGAGTAGCAAACTTGGCCTGCACTGCCTCCAGGCTAGTATCGGCCAGTTTAGCAATTTCTTTTAAGTAGTGTTCCTGCTCTACTGGGTCACGCAAACGACGGATGGTAGGCAACAATGCATCGGTAAAAGCTGTTTTGCCAGCCGCGGTGGTTAAATCTAGCTGCGTTTTATAGGTTTCTATCAGCCAGTCGGCGGCATAAGTTGCCTCCTGGACCGCCTTTTGCCATAGTTTTGGGTCCTTTTGGATTAGTTCATCCGGATCTTTGGCTCCAGTGATTGTGATAATGCGCAGAGCCACCTCAACTTTCTGGGCAATTGGTATTACCCGCTCGGTGGCCGCAATACCGGCTCGGTCGGCATCAAAACTTAGGCGTATATCACCGGTAAAGCGCTTCAGCTCACGCAGGTGCGGTTCTGTCATGGCGGTGCCGGCACTGGCCACCACGTTCTTAAGATTGGCCTGATGGCTGGCAATGACGTCCAAGTTACCTTCTACTACGACCACAAAGCCTTCTTTACGAATTGATTCCTTTGCAAGATGTAGCCCAAAAACGTTACGGCTTTTATCATAAGTTACGCTCTGGGGAGTGTTGATATATTTCGGGGCGTCCGGCTCATCATCTAGCAGCCTGGCTGTAAAGCCAATCACGCTGCCCCGGCTATCGCTCAGAGGTATCATTATCCGGCCACGGAACATATCTGCGGCGCGGGCCTGACGCTGCACAATCAGCCCAGCGCTTTTTATCTCATCCGTTGTAAAGCCCTGTTTGGTTAAAAAGTTGGTTAGGGCGTAACCAGTGTTTGGTGAATACCCAAGTTTAAAATCAAGCAATGTCTGCTTAGTAAATTTCCGTTCTTTTATAAGGTACTCCAGCGCCGGGCGATTGGCCGTTAGCTGCTTTTGATAAAACTTAGTTGCTAGAGCTAGAACTTCCAAGGCCCGATTTTTTAATTGACTGTTAGCGCGACTCTGGCCAGTGTTAAATTGCTCTAAATCAACGCCGGCTTTACGTGCCAGAGATTCCAGCGTGCCGCGGAAATCCAACCCTTCCATCTCCATAACAAAGCTGAACATATCGCCGCCTTTACCAGAGCTAAAATCGTGCCAAATCTGCTTTTCTGGGCTGACAATGAAGCTTGGACTTTTTTCGTTGGTCCAGGGGCTGAGACCCTTAAAGTTGCGGCCGGCACGTTTAAGTTGGACGTATTCACCAACAACGTCTTCAATATTTAATCTGGATTTAATCTCCGCAACCGCATCCATAACAATAGTATATAGGTTAGAGGTTACGGCTTACAGCTTAAGCAGGTTACTTTTGTTATCATAATGGCATGCCGCATATTCATGAAAAGTACGATTTTACTGTGGGCGCCTTCATAGTTTTTGATAATAAAATACTACTGGTTAATCATCCCCGCTACGGACTTTGGCTGGCACCGGGTGGGCATATTGAACTTGATGAAGATCCTGAAGAAGCCCTTTTTAGAGAAATTGCCGAAGAAACAGGCTACAAACCAGATGAGATAGAAGTTCTCAGCTCAAAACCGGAAATAAATGGGTCAGGTCTGAAGACTTTATTCACCCCCAATTATATGGATTCCCATGAAGCTAATGCTCCGCATCGCCATATCGCTTTAATTTATTTCATAAAAGCCTCTCACAACAAACATGTAAAATCTGACGAGCACTCTGACGCTAAATGGCTCATGGTAAGTGAACTAGAGAGCGGCGATTATGAGCTTCCAGCGGATACTATATTCTTCGCCAAAGAGGCCATTAAGCTAGCTCAAGCTGTTTAGGTACTACGCTCTACCCACTATCCCGCACTCTCTATATAATATGCTTATGCAACCACAGTCGCCTTCTCCCGACCGGCCCTATGATTTTATTTTCAAAGAAGGCCAGAAACCTAAAAGAAGTTTAGTGCCAAACATGTCCGGCCCCGTTTTGGTTTTGGTCACCATAGTCGTTCTGATGATTTTAACTGTTATCGCCTCTACCCTTTTTTTGGGCAAAAATAAAACCAGCACCAGCGGCCTAACTGCAGTTCTTGGCCAGGCTCAAGAGATTGGCCGTGTGAATACATTGGAGCAACCTTTGCTTAAAGATCCAACCACAATTGACATGTTGGCAACCTCACAGGCCGCCCTAACCAGTGAGCAAAATGAGATAAATACCTATGCCAAGGCTCACAAAATTAAAATTGATTCCAAAAAGTTGGCAGCTTATAAAAATACGCAGACAGACGCAGCCCTAGCCACAGCCGCCCAAAATAATAATTTGGACAGTGCCTATACAACCTATCTAAAACAGGCTTTAAACAACTATTCAACCTCTATAGTTAATGCTTTTCAAACTTATAAGCAGACCGATTTGAAACTTATTCTAAAAGGCGCCTACAACAGCACCCAAACCCTGCTTGGTAATCCTCCTAAGGCCACCTAGGCTTTGGTTACGAGGTCGTAGCTGAGCCTAATTAAGCCCTGGATTTCTTCCCAGGGCAGCTGACCGGTCAGCACAATTGTGTTCCAATGCTTCTTGTTGAGGTGATAGCCGGGCAGAACCGTTTCGTACTTCGCGCGCAGAGTCTGCGCCAACAGCGGATCACATTTCAGACTCAGCTGGACCGGTGTTTTGCCCTCACGTACAAGTGCGAACATTTTGTCGTTAACTTTATAAACTGCCGCCTCTTCGCCAAACGGATAATCCAGCTTGGCATCTGGCATACTCAGCAGATATTTTTCCACTTCTTCATGTGTCATAAGCCGATTTTATCAAATGCCGATGATTAATATACTAAGCTTTTGACAGTTCTGCATAAGTTTTGCATAAAGGGTATAATGAAAGTATCAATTGAGGGAGAAGTTCAAATGAGTTTATATGTGGTGTCCCGGTGGATTAAACAAACA
>CAZVAN010000026.1:0-12596 GCA_964625245.1 uncultured Candidatus Saccharibacteria bacterium
AGTGGCCACGCGGCGATACCTAAAACTCAATAGATAACAAATACAACCTAAATAATTAAAGAGGCGACTAGTAACTAGCCGCTGTTTGAGTGCCACGAGTACCACTGTGGATAACTTGTTGCGCCAAGGAGGGTATGCTATTATTAACTCGTTACAAGCAAAAACAAAAAGGCCGATGTTAAGAAAAAAACTGAAGAACTTGAATATTAGTAGTAGGCTAGCAGTCTCGGCTGTTCTAGCACTGGTTGTAGTTGGCGCCACCATCTACGGCGGCTTTGTAAGGGCCGACCAATTTGACGCTCAGATTAACGATCTCCAACAGCAGAATTCTGGCCTTCAGAGCCAATCGCAAACTCTGGCGGCCACAGCCAAAAGCTATCAAGATGCTATCGACATACTTGAACAACAGATAAACCAACTTCAACAGTCAATCGTATCCAATCAGCAAAAAAGTGACGACCTCCAGGCCCAAATCGTCCAGGCCCAGGCCGACCTAGACCAGCAGAAGAAGGTACTTGGTGAAAATATTAGGACGATGTACCTCGAGGGTCAAATATCAACCCTGGAGGTTTTAGCCAGTAGTAATAATCTTAGTGACTTTGTTAACAAACAGGAATATCGCAACTCTGTTCAAAGCAAGGTTAAAGCTACGCTTGATAAAATCAATGTTCTTAAGGCTCAGCTCCAGGAGCAGCAACAAGCACTTGACGAAGCTATTAAGACTCAGCAACAACAGCAGTCGCAATTGGCTTCGACTGAGAGTCAGCAAACCGGAATGTTGAACTATACCGAAGGTCAAAAAGCAGCTTATGATCAGCAGACTAAAGATAATAATGCTAAGATTGCCGAGCTGCGCCGTCAGCAAATCATCGCTAACTCACGCAATGTCATAGGTGTTACAACTTACGGTGGCGCCTGCGGTGGCGGTTATCCATCAAATGCGGCTGGACCATACGGCCACTGGGGCTGTAATTTTGCCCAAGATAATACAGTCGATAACGGGGGTATGTATAACCGTGAGTGCGTTAGCTACACGGCATGGAGAGTCTATGACAGTGGACGCTATATGCCTAACTGGGGCGGTGTGGGTAATGCTAATCAATGGCCTGGAAATGCCCAGGCGGCTGGTATTCCAATGGACTATGGTGGAAATGCCCGGGTCGGTGATGTAGCCATCAGTACCGCCGGCACGTGGGGTCACGCTATGTATGTTGAATCGGTCAATGGCGACGGCACTGTGACGGTCAGCCAGTACAACCAAGACTTCCAGGGCAACTACTCAGTAAATACTCGCTCCGAGTCGTCTCTATACTTCATCCACTTCTAACTGCCACCCGGGATGATATAATTTAAAGCATATCCGTTTTGCTAACTAAAAGAAGGCCGTAATTGGAAGAACATCTTAGCGGTGTGCATGAAGTGCACCATGACCATAAACATCCGCACCATAGTGATGCGCACAAGGTGCACCATAGCCATAAAAAACCGCATCGCAAGCGGTATTTTCTAGCTAAAAGTCTATTAGTCTTGGTGCTTCTTGCGCTAGCTTTTGGCGGAGGAGTCTTTTATGGTCAGGGCGGGTTGCACAAGAAGAAAACAGTGGTGGCCAGTGGTTCTACCGCCCTCGATTACGGCTCAGTTGATGAAGTTTATGGGCTTTTGAAACAAGAGTTTGACGGCCAGTTAAATACCACTAAGTTGGATGACGGACTAAAGTCCGGCCTGGTAAGTGCCGCCGGCGATCCTTATACCATGTACTTCAATCCCGCTGCCGCCAAAGACTTCAATAACGAACTAGCTGGCACAATTGTTGGCATCGGCGCTGAACTTGGTACCAGCGGCAGCGATATTGTCATAGTCTCACCAATAGCTGATTCCCCGGCCGATAAGGCCGGCCTTAAGCCCAAAGACGTTATTGCTGGCATAGACGGCAAAACAACCAGCGGCCTGAGCGTGGACACGGTAGTCAGCAAAATCCGGGGCAACGAAGGCACCCAGGTAACGCTAACCATCGTCAGAAACGGCGGCAATGCCTTCAATGTCACCATGACCAGAACCAAAATCACTGTACCCAGCGTCAAATGGCAAGAAGACGGGAGCATTGGCTACATGAAAATAAATCAATTTACAGACGATACTGATAAGCTCAGCCAGCAGGCCGCTACCGAGTTTAAAAACAAGGGCGTCAAAGCCATAGTGCTCGATTTGCGGGGTAACCCGGGCGGTTACTTAACAGGAGCAGTCAACGAGTCGAGTTTGTGGCTTGATCCGGGCAAAGTTGTGGTCCAGGAGCGGCGCGGCAGCAAGGTAATTGATACTCAAACTTCAACTGGCAACAATCCGCTCAAAGGCATCCCCACCATTGTGCTAATAGACGGTGGTAGCGCCAGTGCCAGCGAAATTACCGCCGGCGCGTTGCACGATAACGGCGCGGCCACGCTGCTAGGAGAAAAAAGCTTCGGTAAGGGCAGTGTTCAGCAAGTTGAACACCTACTTGATGGTAGTGAAGTGAAGATAACTATCGCCCACTGGTACACTCCGGATGGCAAGAATATCGACAAGCAAGGAATTACGCCCGATACGATTGTGCCTATTTCTGACGCCGACAGCAAAGCCGGTAAAGACCCTCAAAAAGACAAAGCTTACCAGATTTTGCAGTCCAAATTCTAAAGAGCATTTACTTCCCGGAAGATAGCCCGAGCATCGAATTTATTTAGTGCCCGGCGCAATAAGGAACCGCGGAGGGGTTCCTTATAAGGCGGAGCGAAAGCGGAGCCGCAGACAAAGCCTACGCTATTTTGCAAAGCAAAATTCAATAGTCCTCAGTATTGAGCATTTACCCCTGTACATGTTAGTATCTAAGTAGTAAATAACTACCGCGAGGTAAAGGGAGAGTAAGTGCCAGCAAAGGCTACGAGCGGTGCTAAGTATATTTTTGTGACAGGCGGCGTACTATCCGGCGTCGGCAAAGGCATCACCGCCGCTTCTATCGGCACCATTCTAAAAGCCCGCGGACTTTCCGTAAACATCCAAAAGTGCGACCCATACCTTAACGTTGATGCTGGCACGCTTAACCCAGCAGAACACGGTGAATGCTTTGTAACCAAAGACGGCGCCGAAACCGACCTCGACGTTGGGCACTACGAACGATTTTTAGACATTGAACTTACTCAAAGCAGCAGCCTGATGTCCGGGCGTATTCTGGGTGAGGTTTTGCAGGATGAACGCGACGGTAAATATCTTGGTAAAACCGTCCAGATTATCCCGCACGTTACCAATCATATTCAAAAACGGATCGCCGAAGCCGGCAAAGGTTTTGATGTTCACATAGCCGAAGTTGGCGGCACGGTTGGTGACTACGAAAGCCTCAGCTTTATAGAAGCCATACGTGAAATGGCCATGAAAGTTGGTCCGGAAAACTGCCTGTTCGTGCACGTTGTTTACATACCATATCTGGGTGCCAGCGAAGAGTTTAAAACCAAACCGGCCCAGAACGCTGTCCGGGAGCTAAGAGGCCTTGGCATCGTACCAGATGTTTTAGTGGCAAGATCTGAAGTTAAACCGCCGCGTTCGGTTCTGTCTAAGCTCAGTCTGTTTAGCGGCGTAGCAGCCGACTCTATTGTGCTCTTGCCAAACGCCAAAACTATATACGAAGTGCCGCTTTCCATGGAAGAAGCTAATATTGCCGATGTTATTACCCGGCATCTGAATCTGCGAGCCCATAAACCAGATTTATCTTCTTGGCGCCGGATGGTCAAAAATGCCCTAACTAATTACCGAAAAACCGTCCGTATCGGCATCATTGCCAAGTACACCGATAACCAGGATACCTATATGTGCGTCTTTGAAGCCCTTAGGGCGGCAGCTTGGGATAGCCAAGTCAATGTGGATATTGTCTGGGTTAACGCCGAACATCTGGAGAAGGACCCCAAATACAGACAGATTTTGGATAGTCTGGATGGCATTGTTGTTCCTGGCGGCTTTGGGCCGCGTGGCATCGAGGGCAAAATTATTGCCGCAACTTACTCTCTAGACAATAAAACCCCTTACTTGGGGCTTTGCTTGGGCTTGCAGGTTGGTTTGATTGCCGGCGCTCGCCGGGCAGGGCTCGCAAGAGCTAACTCCAGTGAATTTGACCCAAACAGCCCGGATCTAGTAGTTCGGACTATGCCAGACCAGGTCGGAAAAGAGAACACCGGCGGCACTATGCGCCTCGGGGACTATAAATGTGTGCTAGAGGCCGGTACTAAATCCCGCAAGGCTTACGGCTCAGCCGAAATTGTGGAGCGCCACCGGCACCGCTACGAGGCCGCCAATACTTACCGCGACAAATATGAGCAATGGGGTCTAAAAGTCAGCGGAACTAGCCCTGACGGGCATCTAGTGGAAATGGTTGAGGCCATTGACCACCCATACTTCTTGTCAACTCAAGCCCACCCCGAGTTCCGCTCCCGCCCAGACCGCCCGCATCCGCTGTTCGTTGGCCTTATCAAAGCCACTCTTGCCACCCGACGCTGAGGTGTTACTATCTAGATAGTAAATCAAGACAAAAATGCCAGAAGAATTTCAAGCCAGCGAATTAGATAAAGGCACTCATCCTATAGCTGATGAAGGCGCGGGTACTTATGACCATCTTTTCATTGACGAACCAGAAGTGCCCATAGATAAGTCTAGTTGGCCGGAACTAGTCCCTCGGCAGCAGCGAGCCTTCACTCCGTTCCGGCCCCATAAGAGGGAAACTGAAAAAACTTCTGTCGACAGGCTGATGGAGCGGCTCTTATTGCCATCTCCAGAGTCAATGGAGGCTGCCTCTAAGTTAGTAGTGCCACGACTTTATGATTCAGCAGATCCTGTTATTCGTAGGCTTTTAGAGGAACATGCAGGTCAGAGGTTAAGTAGCAATGATGTATTATTGGCATTTCAAACTAATCAAGTCTTAAGAGAAGAATCGGCACGATATTTGTTATTTAAGGTTTCCGACATAAAAAATATAAATAGGTTGCCCAGAAGAGTGGCTGTCAACAGCGGTAAGTCAGATAGATTTGGTAATAAGGATATAAGCAACAGCCACGAAATGGCGGTATCCTTAGCACTCAGAGTTTTAGAAGGATCTTTTAAATATAACTTTAATTCAGAGCCCGTAATTAGAGACGAGACGGGGGAGGTTATAGATGGGCAGCACAGGGCTGCTGCCGAATTTCTAATTGGTTTACCGCTCGGGACTGTTAACTAAATTACTCAACAGTGACTTCGGTGCGGGGCATAGTGCGGCCGCCGAAGTTCTTAACTTTACGGGATTTGAATTGAACCACACCGTCACGAGCGGCGTGAATTGTATAATTGCGGCTTAAAAATGTGCCGCTGCCGGATCTTTTAGTCATACCAATTTGGCGCACAATCACATCACCGGTCCTAACGGTTTGACCGCCAAAAACCTTAACTCCCAGGCGCTGGCCGGGGCTATCGTGATTGTTTTTGCTGGAACCACCAGCCTTTACATGGGACATATTACGACTTCTCTATCCTTATTAACTGCCGAGCCACAACTTGATCTTCTCTAAAGTATACAAGCTGCTCCCGCCGCACGTGCTTTAAATCCAAATAATTGTACCCCATATCTGTTAAATGGTCAAGAAGGGGCAAATGCTTAAATTGGCCTGAACCTACCTGCCAAGCTGGTACAGCTAAGCAAATGCGCTGGCCGCTGCTCAGCTGCTCGGCTAAATTAATCAAAAACTTCTTAACAATGGTATTTACGTCTTGAACTATAATTTTCAGGTCGGCAGGCGAGGGGAGTTTGGTAAGCGGCCGCCCTAGGTAGAGCTCACTGGCAACCGCGTCGTATGGTTGGCTCCATCTATGCGCGACTGCATCGGCAGTTTCTATAGTAGTCACTCTGTCCAGTCCATATTGGTTCATTATCCAAGCGATATTTTCTTTTGAATAGTCCACCATTCGCGCGTCTAGGTCTGTGCCAATGACGTTAAAGCCCATCAGTAAGGCTTCCTGCAAAATCACTCCAGTACCGCAGAAAGGATCAAGCACTGTAGAACCAACTGCTGGATTGGTTAAATTAACTATAATTTGGGCGAGTTTGGGCGGCAACATTCCAACTCTGGCGTCGCGTTTTGGGCGGGCTTGGTCACGGGCGGCATAGGCTTCAATATCCTGAACAAACAATGTTTGGGCCAATATTGTCTGGTCGCCGTCGCGGATAAGAAGCAGTTCCCATGAGCCGCGGTGAGTAAGTTTATTGTGCAGAACCTGGGCGCTGTTGAGCTCAAGAGTTTTGTTGGGTACTATGCGTATTGAACGGCCGGTGGCTTTTATGACCTTCTTAATCTTTAGAATATCCTGGTTGAGTTTCTCTAGCTTCACATCAAGACCATAGACGCTAACTCCTAACGTAAATTTACCCTCCGGCATGTAGCCCAAATGCTCGGGCACTTTTTCTACCAGGTACTTATACGCCTCGTTCCAACTGTTGCTAGGTAGAATGTTCAGGACTCTGGCCACCTTAATAGTGCCGCCCAGACGCTTGAAGTTAATGGTCTCGGCCTCAATGTCCAGTGCCGCGGCTACGCCTAGTGGTTTTACGGCGGCCGCACCATAAAGACTCTCTAGTTCAGCCAACCCCAGTTGTGGTTGACGGCCTAAAATACAAATCGACTTAAAGTTAAACTCACTCATGACTGTTTAAAGTATAATGTAAGGAATCAAATATGAGTGAAGAAACAAGACACCGCTCTCGGATTAAGTTATTCATAACAATCTTTACACTTGCCGCATTGGCTTTTCTTATTTACAGCCTGCGTGAACAAATTCGAAGCGTCATAAGGGACTTTCATCACGTCAACAACAGGGCCTTGCTTCTCATGATCCCTCTGGAACTCTGGAACTACGATGCTTACGCTCGGCTATACCGGCGGATTTTTGCTATCTTCGGAGCCAAAGTTTCCTACAAGTCAATGTTTAAGCTGACCCTGGAGCTAAACTTTGTTAATCACATTTTGCCTAGCGGCGGTGTTAGTGGCATTAGCTACTTCAGTGTCCGTATGAGAAGCGAAGGGGTTAGCGGCGCCAAAGCTACATTAGCCCAAGTGCTAAAATTATTTCTACTTTTCCTTAGCTTCCAACCGCTATTGGTTTTGGCGTTATTTCTGCTGGCACTACGCGGCCACGTCAACAACTTTGTAATCTTAATAGCCAGCTCTATCATAACCCTGCTCATAGTCGGCACTTTTGCTGGCATATACATTATTGAAGATCGCAACCGCATCAATACGACTCTTACCAATCTCACCAAAGCCTTGAACTGGCTTATAGGTCTGGTTCGCCGCAAACATCCTGAGACTATAGACATCAAGAAAGCCCAGGAGGCCTTCATGGAAATGCACGATGGCTACATGGTACTCAAGAGCAATTGGCGAGAACTCAGAATGCCCTTTGTCTATATGCTAATAGCCAACGCCACGGAAATTGCCACTATTTATGTGGTCTATATTGCCTTTGGCCAACTGGTAAACATTGGCGCCGTAATCCTAGCCTACGCTATTGCCAACTTTGCCGGGCTAATCTCGGTATTGCCGGCCGGAATTGGCATTTACGAAGGTTTGATGACAGGTGTTTTAGCGGCTACCGGTATCGCCGCCGCCCTCAGCATCCCGGTAACCATCATGTACCGGGTGCTTAACATGCTTATTCAACTCACGCCGGGTTATTACTTTTATCAACGCGCAGTCCGTGGCGGTCTGACTGACAAAAAATGACAATCCTGTCCATTTTCATTGCCATAGTCTTGGCAATTTTTTTGCTGTCAACGTTTGTTATTTTATTCGGCGCGCCCTATGTACCAACTCTTGCCAAGTCACGTGATGATGCGCTTCAGCTATTGGCTCTCAAGCCCGGACAGACGCTTTATGAACTTGGTAGTGGTGACGGTAGCCTGCTGGTGGAGGCCGCTGCTCGTGGGCTTAACGTAGTTGGCTACGAGCTCAACCCACTGCTCGTTTTATTGTCAAAATTTCGCACCCGGCGCTATAAAAAGAAGGTTAGGGTAGTCTGGGGCAATCTTTGGAAGGCCGATTTTAGCAAGGCCGATGGTATCTTTATTTTTCAAATTGATAGGATTATGAACAAACTCGACGCTAAAATTAAAACGGAGACGCAGGGTAAGCAGTTGAGGGTTGCCAGTCATGCATTTAAGATTCCTGGCAAGAGGCCGGCCCAAAAACGCGGCGCCGTCCTTCTTTACGTCTACAACCCTGTTGCGAATGGCAATTAACTCGGTTACCATAAGCTTGTATGAAAAACCAAAAAGGATTTAGCTCAACACTATCAATCGTGGTGCTGGCCGGCTTATTAGTCCTTAGTCTGACATTCGGTTATTGGGCATTTTCCGGCCGTCAGGATTTTAAAAATAATTCCGACAAAAAAGCAGCTACGGCCGCAGCCACGGCCAAAACCCAGCAAACTGCCGCCGACAAAGTTACCTACGACGCCCTAATTAAACAGCCCTATAAAACTTTCACTGGCAGCGCCACCTACGGCACCATTAGCTTCAGCTATCCCAAAACCTGGAGTGCCTATAACGATCAAACCAGCCAAACTGAACCAATTAACGCTTATTTCTATCCTGGGGAAGTTCCCGGTGTATCCAGCGGAACAGCCTACCCACTAAGGGTGGAGCTGACCAGCACCGACTATGCCGAAGCCATCCAGCAATATTCACAGCAAATTACCGGTAGTACATTGAAATCAGCGGCTTACATTCCGCCCAAGATGGCGGGCGTTGCCAATATTCAGCCCGGAACCCGCTTTGATGGTCCCTTGTGGCAAAATGGCCAAACTAGCCAAACCGGCTCTATGGTAGTTATTAAAGTTCGCGATAAGACATTGCAAATTTATTCTCAATCGCCCGATTTTGCCAACGATTTTAATAACATCGTTCTCCCCAGCTTGACCTTCGTCCCCTAGGTTGTTGTTTTTATAATTTTTAGGTAACGGGAGCACGCAAGCGGGTGTTATAATCTGACTAGATTTCAAGGTTAAAAAGAGGGTATGAACCGAAAACAAAGCAGTCGCGTTAGTTTTTCACATTTGGCCGAACAAAGGGCTCTGCTTATTGCCCTGAGTGACGACCTGTCTTTACCTCTGCTGCAGATAAAAACCAGCCTGGAGCTGTTGCAAAGCCAGAAGTACTCGGTCTCAGCCGTAGCTGCTCAGGCTAAAATTATGTCTCTCAGCGCCGATACCGGCCTGCAGCTGGCCGAAGCCTACCGTCTGGTCCTGCAATCTGACAAACTCCAAGATTTACCGCTCGAACCGGTAGCCATTGGCGCCGTGCTTGATGAAATTGCCCACGAACTCTCTGGCTACGCGGAGGAATACAGTACCGAACTCCGGGTAGATGTGCAGGGCAGGCTAACTCCCGTCTTGGCTCATAAACCAAGCCTGCAGGCCGCGCTGCAATGTCTCAGCGCTAGTCTCATCCGGGCTCAGGCCGCCCAAACTCAAACTGGCGACCACCACATTATTTTGGGCGCCCACCGCTCCGAGGGATATGTAGTGGCGGCTGGAGTCTTTACTAACATCCAAGGCCTCAGCGATCGCACTCTGCGCGCCGCCCGGGCTCTGGTTGGCCACGCCCGCCAACCCTTGCCAGCTTTGCCGGCTGGCGCCGCCAGCGGCGTATTAATTGCCGATATGCTATGCAGTGCCATGTGGCAGCCGCTTCGGGCAGCAGCCCACAAAAACATGAGCGGTCTGGCTGTTAGCGTACCCTCTAGCAAACAACTCCAATTTGTCTAAATTATGTCCCGGATTTTACTACTGGAAACCGACAAAGTTGTGGCCGCTAACATCGGCGGTCTGCTGGAAGCCAACGGCCATAAGGTTGACTGGCAGGTAGACCCTCAGGAAGCCATCATCAGCATTGATGTTCAGCCTGTAAATCTTATCATCACCGAGCTAATACTGGCGGGCCGTTCCGGAGTAGAATTTTTGTATGAGCTGCGCAGCTATCCGGACTGGCAGGACTTGCCAGTTATCATCTATACCAACGTGCCAGCCCGCGAAGTAGGCCTGTCGGCTCAAGGCTTTGAACACTTGAAGATAAAAGCCTACCACCACAAGCCCTCGGCTTCGGTTGATACGCTGCTGCGGACGGTAGAAGCCTGCCTAAGCCCAACTCCCGCATGACTACTACAGTTACGCGCGGCATAGTTCTAAGCCGGACAGATTTTGCCGAGGCCGACCGCATTCTAACTTTTTTAACTCCCGACCACGGCAAAGTGTCGGCTATCGCTAAGGGCGTACGTAAAACAAAAAGCAAATTGGCCGGCGGCATTGAATTTTTTAGCGTCAGCGATATCAGCTATATTGTCGGCCGCGGCAGCGTTGCCACCCTTATATCTTCCAGGCTGCAGAAGCACTACGGCAAAATTGTTAAAGATTTGCCGCGCACCCAAGCCGGCTTTGACGCCATTATGCTAATTAATAAAGCCACCGAAGACCAGCCGGAACCGGCCTATTTTCATCTGCTGCAACAAGTTTTTATAGCCCTGGATGATTTTGATATTGACGCCGAACTTGTCCGACTGTGGGCTGATATGCAGGTCTTAAAACTGGCTGGGCATACGCCCAACCTTCATACCGATAGCCAAAGCAGGAAACTGCAAAAAGAGCACACTTATGATTTTGAATTCGACGGCATGAACTTCAACCCGGTAGAAAAAAACGGCAGCGGGACCTATGATGCAGGTCACATCCAATTCCTGCGCATTGGCTTTGGCAACAACTCGCCAAAAGCTTTGCAGCGTATCAAGGGCGTTGATAAATTGACGGCGGACTCCCAACCCCTAGTCCGCACCATGCTTCAAAACTACGTCCGGATATAAACTAACCCTAGATAACTCAAGGCATTGCTTTTTTATCAAAAATATGTTAAAATCTGCTAGTTCGTCAAGTTTTGGCGAAAGTTCTTGCGTTGATTCTCTGGGGAGAGCTGTTAGCAGCCAACGGATTTGGCTGCCGCCAGCTCGCTCCAGGTGGAGTCCGCAAGGTTTTTACAACCTCGTGGTGTATACCAGGCTTTTGCCTGTATATAGAGTGCAGTACCCCCGTTAAGGAGGAGTTGCATGTTCCGGACAGGCCCCAGCAAGTACACACTCCGTCTCCGCAACAGCACGCTCACACGGAAGGTGGGGGAGCTCGAACAGATCCAGAGGGCGGCGCTGAGCGTCGTCTTCCAGCTCCCGGGAGTCCTGAAGAACTACTTCGCCGCCGACACGCTCAGCGACGGCAAGCTCTCGGCCGACGGCCAGTCGATGCAGTACGAGATCGGCACCATCGCCGGCCTCACCGTCTCGCCATGGGCCAGCACCATCACGCTGACCGACCTCCGCGGCGAGCGGCCCGCAAGGACCATCCGGCTCAACTCCTACGGCAGCTCGTACTTCAGCGAGGACGCGACGCTCGCGATGCTCGGCTACTTCGAGATCTTGAAGCGGACCGGCCCCGCGGAGAATCCGCAGGCCTGGACGCAGGAGCTCAACAGCGCCACGGTCGTCGCCGGCACGGACGAGTCCTAGCTCGTCCAATCACATCACCACGAGGATACTTGATCGGGCAACCGCCCGTTCAAGCAAAGGGGCCGCTGCTACATGCAGCGGCCCTCATCCTCACAACAAATAAGCGCCTGTAAAGGCGTATTTTTATGCTCAAATAGTCCGCACCATGCTTCAAAACTACGTCCGTGTATAAAAATTACTTAAAATAACGGGCTAATAACCGGCTCAGGTTCAAGGACTATGTTGCCACTGGCGTGCGTGGCCAGCCCGCCAAGAGCCGGTAAAACTTCAGTATCTGCGCCCGCAGGGCCCAGCATTAATTGTTTGACTTCGCCGAGCCACGCCAATGTTTGCGATCTTAGCCTCATGCTAAGCAGGTTGCGTGAACTGCCAGCCGCCGCGCTTGCTAGGGCAATTTGTTCATCAATAGTCTCTGCTGGCAGTCTTCCGGCGGAGTATTCGTGCAAGTATAAATTAAGGCGGTTACACAATATCCAGGCCTCATGAATATGCTCGTTATCCTCAGCAGAAAGGGCTATTTCGTAGTGCCGCAGTGCTGTATTTTTGTGGTTTATGAAGCCCCCGGCCATATATACGTCTCGCCACCGGTTAGCTACCTGGGCGTGGCCGCTGGCATCCATTTGCTCGTCGGTAAATTCTATATGCCGGCTAAGGTCTTCGGCAACGGGGTCGGGGGGCGTTTTTGCATTGCCCCAGCTAGTGTCAACTTCTTGCTCAAAGCTCCTAGACAATGCAGACATTTAACAGTAAATATACCACAAGCAATATCCAATTGTTATATAGATAGTCTTATGTGTTTAAACCCGATATAATTTAAGCTAATGAGTGAGGTTAAACTAGACGACATCGTAAGCCTGGCAAAACGCCGCGGTTTTATTTATCAGGGCAGTGAAATCTACGGTGGTCTGGCCGGTACCTGGGATTACGGTCCGCTCGGCACATTGCTAAAACGCAACATCGTCAGCGAGTGGCTAAAGTACTTCGTAGACGGCTGGGACGACATGT
>CAZVAN010000027.1:0-11130 GCA_964625245.1 uncultured Candidatus Saccharibacteria bacterium
CTGTCCGGCGGACCCAGATGCATATCATTTATGATGGCAAACTTCATGGGTTGATTATATCAATTAGCGATTATCACCACTGCCGTGAAGAGCATTTCGTTCGGCCCGGCTGGCCAGCTTATCGAGGTTGCCCTGAGCCACACTATTCAGGTCAATGTCTAGCATTTGAGCCAGAAGCGCTAAGTACCATAGAGTGTCCCCTAACTCGTCTGTTAGAGCATCCTTATCCAGTTTGGATAAGTCGCTGTTGCCGTCGCGTATCCATTTTTTAACTTTGCCTGCTACTTCGCCTGCTTCGTTGGCTAGCCCCAATGTCACGTAAGGTATATTATTCGCTGAATCTAGAAGTGTGGTCAGGGCTTTTTTCTGATATTCGTCCAGTGTCATTTGATCTGCTCCTTTTCGTCTATTTTAACAGCGCCTTGGCGGAGGACCTCCAGCTTATCATTTTTAAGCCTGACTATGGTGGAAGGTAGTCCATCTATTTCACCGACGTCCACATAAAAATCAATCTTTTCACCAAAGTAATCTATAGCCTGAGACAAGCTATTAGCCGGTTTACGAGCGTACAAATTGGCGCTGGTGCTGACAATTGGCCCAACCGATTTAATTAACTTCCTAAGCTGCTTGGTTGGCGGCACTCTAACAGCCAGAGTTCTAGTCCCTCGGTGCAGCCACTCAGGACTATTTGGCGCATCGCAGACAAAAGTAACACTGCCCGGCCAATATTTTTCAATGGCCTCCGCGGCGTTGATGTTAATGTTCAGTTGTTTTAGCTGGCTGGTGTCCGAGATTAGGACGATAAATGGCTTGCCAATAAACCGGTATTTAAACCGATATATTCGCTCTACAGCAGTCTCATTAAGTGCCCGGCAAGACAGCCCGTAAACTGTATCGGCCGGCATAAAGCCAACGCCGCCTTCCTTTAATGACTTAACTACCCGCTCATCAAACTTATCTGTCACATAACTCACGGATATTAAGTTTACAGATACTGGAGGTTTTTACAAACCATAGGCCGCTAAGCCCAAGTTCCTCATTTGGATGCTGGGTTAGATCCCGCCGTAACCACCACCGTAGCCGTAGAAGGAACGGTCCGGCTTATGATAGTCGGAGATTTTAAGAGCCTTGAGCTCATCGCTCAGGCCATTCTTAGACATAATGTAAAGCTCACTGCCATTTTTAGAGACCAACAGATAATTGTCGGTGTACCAGCCATAGGTATCGTAGTCGCTTAAACTGGCAATTTGCTTCGGATTGCCCCCATCCTGGTCGCCAATGAACAAAGTATTTTTGCCATCGCGCTCTTCTTGCCAGAAAGTTTGCTGACCAGACGGTGAAGCCAGGTACGTTGTAGCCTCATTGTAAAAGCTCTTGTCCGTAAGGTCTGAACTTTGATTAACGTTGCCCTGCTTATCAAGCACGTAGTAGGTGCTATTTGATGATCCGCTGTCGTAAACACTAAAGTCTAACTCGCTTGGCTTATTTAATCTGAGGTTGCTGATGTATGACGTGCTGGAGTCAACTGACTTGAGTTGGCGGCTATTAGTACCATCAGGATGAATTGCCGATAAAACGTTTTGCTGACCACTAACCTGAGTGTATCCGGGGTATTTGTACCAGGTCCGACTATAAACCACGTCATTGCCCATGATTATAGTGTTCCAGATAGCCTCATATTGGGCGTCATAGTTACTAGAACCGCTGGCATTGGTATTTGCCAGTGTAGCCAGTTGGCCTGTGTCGGCATTATAACTTTTAATACTAAAGGCGTTGGGCTGCCAGGCGTTATAGCCATTCCGCCCAACGGTATATATAAAGTAGTGGTTATACCAGCCAACCGGAGTAAAGGTTGCATCACCCTCATCCATTGTCAGTAGTTTGTCGTCATTGGTGTTCATGACGAAGAGTTTAGCCTTATCACCGTCCCGTGTGGACAGCAGGGTTAGATAGCCCCAGTCACGACTAGCCAGGAGTATTGTATCGGTGTCGTCTTCTTTGCCGGTGCCAGGGAGTACCGTTTGCCGACCGCTGCCATCAAGATTAGTCTTAACAATGTCTATCGTGCCACTTAGCTTACTCAAAAAGTAGACCTTGCCAGAAGCTACCAGCTTGAGATTATTCTGGGCAACTGAGTTGTCGCTAACTTTGATGGTAGTCTTGAGCGAATTATAGCCATTGAAAGACAGATTGGTTGTTTGGGTCGCAACACCAGCCGGGACTACCACTAGAGCCTCGCCGTTTTTATCCGTTTTAGCGTCAGTGCCAGCTACTTCTATGTCGACGTTGGATAAACCGCCGCCGTTCACAAAGTCTGTAACTTTAATTTTCACTTGGCGTCCGGTGGCTACAATACTAAGATTAGGAGTATTTTTGGCTTTAAGCACCGGTACCAGCAGGTCGGTTTTACCATCTTTATAATATTTCTTAGAGACAGTTAGGGTGTGGTGGCCAACACTCAGTGAACGCAGAATAGCTTTGCCGTTACCGTCGGTCTCAGAACTACTGGAACCATCGCTGACAGTTGCGCCACTAACCGGAGTATTACTAACGGAGTCTTTAATCACGATAATCGCGTCCTTCTTCAGCACTAAACCAGCGGTGTGATAGCGTGTCCAGGGAATCAGAACCACAAGCCCCATTACCAGGACTACGCTGGCTGGTATAGTCCACCTCTTATGGGTCAGGTATTTTTGCCAAAGTTGGTGATGGGCCGGTTTCTTAGTTTTGTCTTCAAGATGGGGTAAGTTCTCTTCTGGAGATTCTTCCACTTCAGGGCTGGGTTCGGACTCAGCAATGGGTTCCGATTTTTCAACTTCCGGCTCAACGGACTCTTCAGGTTCTTGGTCTTTGTCCATAAATGTTTTCTTATTGATAACTATAGGTATAACAGCCCCTTTTGCCAACCTGTTTATGATTATTTCCAGTTTTTAAGCCGGAGTCGATAAATACGCTGCTTGTAAAAGTGGCGTTTTAGCTGGATACTTTATCTAATTTGTCATGGCTATGGAACCCCCGGGAAAAAATCTTCTAATTTTTGAATATAATGGCTCTGCTCGTAGTGGAAAAGGCACGATAGTAAGCTATCTCTCGAAAAAAAGTAGTCATATTGCCGTAGAAGAAACAGGCGTTGATTATCGGGCTATAACCCGCTCTCTTATATTAAGTGGATCAATAAATACTAAAATGTCCGATCAAGAAATATCAGCCAAGCTGGATAGCCTAGGTCACGAGCCGTTAAGTGAAATTGTCGCTGGGCGCTCTGCGCTTCTGGCTGAGCACGGGACTGATTCCCTGTATTCATCTGACGTTAATGAGCTTGTGGCCACCGTGGGTAAAGTCGAGCTAGCCCGCAAGGCAGTAAAGGCCGGTTTCATAAAACGGGTTGAGGCCGTCCGAGACAAAGGCGACCATCAAATATTATTGGTGGATGGCCGTGATCTTGCCAAAGTGCTCAAGGATGTTCCAGGCACCAGCCTGGTGCTTCGTACTTTTGTGACCTGCAGCGAGCTTGAGGCAGCCCGCAGGGAATGCTTAAGGTCCGGTATTGATCCACACTCCGCCGCCGGGAGATTCGTTCTAGCTGCTATAGAAAAACGTACGCAGGCCGACGCCATGCGACAGTTGGACCCAGTTAAACCTGACCAAGACGCTCTGGATTACTGGCATCCTCCAGGTAGCGTAGATAAAAACGACCTTGGTAGACAAGCGGTCATAGATGCCAAGCAAATATATTTCGATACCACAGCCTTTGGCAAACTTACGGATTCTAAACAAGCCATGTGTGAAGCGGCCGAGCAAATGTTTAATAGTGCCCTAGCAGCGACTTAAAACAGCGGTGGTTTTAAAAAGGTTAGTTTTTTGTTCAGGTCTTAGACCGCGATAATTTTGACGGCCACCAGTTCCAGCGGCCAAGCAGGGCAACTATGGACGGAACAAGCAGAGTCCGGACAAAGAAAGTGTCTAATAAGATACCGAATGCAATTCCAAAACCAATCTGCTGCACCTGTTCGTTGCCACCAACTATGCCTAGGATGGTGAAGGTTCCAGCTAGGATTAACCCGGCCGAGGTTACAGTGGTCCCGGTTATACCTACAGCTTTGGTGACCGCATCAAACAGCGATTTGTGGTGGTGAGCCTCTTCGCGAATGCGACTCATGACTAAAATGTTATAGTCTTCTCCAAGCGCCATACCAAAGATAAACATCAAAAAGGGCAGGACAAAGTTCAGTCCATCTTGATTATAAATATGGACAAAGACTACCATCGCGAAACCTAGCGAAGCCAGGTAGCTTAAACCTACAGTCGCAATTAAGTACCAAGGCGCGACCAGACTGCGCAGCAATATCGCTAGTAGTGCTGCGATGATTAATAGGACCACAGGAATAATTCGCTTTAAGTCACGGCTGGCTGTTTGGTTTATGTCATAGCCAACCGAGTCAGCACTGTAAATACTGTTTTGATTAGCACCTATAGACGTGGCTACCTTTTGCAATTCGGTTCGGACGGATGGAATTGCCGACATCGCCGCGGTGGTTCCGGTAGCTCCAGCCTTTAGTACGCCGTAGAATTGAACTGTCTTGCCATCGGCACTTATGAATTGGTTTAGGGCCTGCTCTGCCGGTTGGCCGCTTCCGTGTAAGTTTTGTAGTTCCACTGGCGTCAAAACAAAACCGTTGGCATCAAGCGGTCCACTGATGGCTTTGAACACTCCTGAGGCTTTCAGTGCTGATTGAGCCTGGGCTATTGGACGAGCATTATCCCAGACGGAAGAGTTGAACCTGAAAATTACTAGCTGTGGGTTATCGTTGGCGGCTGGAAAATGCTTATCAATAACTTTTTGGCCGGCTGCTGAATCAGTTCCGGCAGGCGCGCTCTGGTTGCCGAACCCGGCTGACTTATATCCCAAAAGGCCCAACGACAGGCCACCAAAAACTACTACGCCAACAATCAGTACCAAGATTGGTTTCTTAATAACTCTGTCAGCCAGTCTTCCCCAGATGCCAATTTTTTCTACATGTTTATGTGTTTTGGCCGGCCAAAAAACCGCCCGGCCTAGGATTGATAGTAATGCCGGCAAAAAGGTCAAAGAAACGAGCAGCATCAACACCAGACCGATGGCCAGAGCCGGGCCCAGGCCTTTGTATAGACCAAAGGTGGCCAGCATTAGGCTAAGCAAGGCAGCAATGACAGTTGCCGCCGAAAAGGTTATTGATTCGCCGACATGGCTTAAGGCTTCTACTACCGCCTGTTTATTTGTTAAGCCTTTTCTCATCTCTTCCCGGACCCGGAAAATTAAGAATAAGCCGTAGTCGGTCCCTGCTCCCAGTAAGAGCACAATTAGTAGAATTTGCGTTATAAAACCAACTTGCACGCCAGCTTTGGTAGACTCGGCAATAACTGGTTGAGCGATTGTTAGTGCTAGCCCGGCTGGTATTAGAGTCACAATAGGCGCTAGGGGCGAGCGAAAAACCAACAACAAGAGCACTAATATAAGGACTACAGAATAGATTTCGGTTTTGTTCCGCCCTGAGCTGTTAGTATTCTCTTGATCAACACCGGCGGCCAAATCACCGGTAAGATTAGCGGTGACACCAGCAGGCAATCCGGAACTATGCATAGCGGCGCGGATACTAGTAATAATATCGGTTGCGCCTTGGCCGAAACCGGCGCCCGAGATACCCACAAAATACTCATGAGCTTGACCGTCGGCGCTAGCTCCTAAGTCCCTCACCTCAGTGATGTCTTTGACTTTCTTAACCTTATCCACCATCTGTTGAATTGCTACATTATCGGACTTGGTTAATACTCCTTGATTGCGACTAACAACTATTGCCGAGTTAGTGGCAGTATCTTTGCGCTGAAAAGCCGTCTCAAGCTTTGAGGCTGTATCAGTTGGACTATTTTTGGGTAGGAAGTCTGACGTATTGTTTTTCGTGACATCAGTAATGTTCGGGAAATTGGCGGTTACCAGGGGCACGGCCGCAATCCAAGCAATAATAATTAGCCATCTAAACTTAACTGAAAAAAGAGCAATTTTCCTAAACATTACCTATATACTAACAATTTACATCTGTTATGAACAGTGATGATTATCATTTTGCTAGTTAATGGACAATGACTCGAGCATGTTTTTCAATGGTTTTGAGAAGCTGTTGTCATCCCAAATCGAGTCTTGGACGCTTAAAGCTGTACGGGTACCAGCGCACTTAGCATCAGCACACTTCAAAAATGTGATACTCACCACCGGGTCGGCTTTAGCCACATCAACCAGCGGGATATCTTGGTCTTTTTGATAGCCGTTGTCACCAGTTATGTAAATACCATCCAGGCTGCCACCGCCTGGGCTAGTGGCGTATTGTAAAAAGCTAATGTAGGTTGAGCCGCGCTGAGTTTGGGTTGGCTTGGTGTAGGCAATTTTTTCAGAATCACGCGTTGCGGTAGCTGCGCCCTTATCAAATTCAGTCAGCTTTTGAGTTCTGTCTCGAATTGTCATAACAATTAGCCCGTTTACCTGCTGGCCATTGGCGTCTTTTAGCTGGAGAGGTCCCGAAACAACCGTCAACTTTCCGCTGCCGGCCGTGTCGGTTACAGTCCAGCCTTTGGGATAGTCGAAACCAAGACTGAAACTAGATGAGTCGTAATGCGTGGTGGAGCTGGCTATCCGTGTTTCTGGCTTAACCGTTAGGGCAGTTCGGGTTTGGGCCGTCTTGGCGGCAGGTTCAGGCTTTAGTAAAAACCAATAAACTCCGGAGCCAATCAGTAGAATCAAGATGATGATTATATAAATTAATTTACTGCGTTTTGGTTTCTTCCAATACTCCGGCCCAACTTTTTCAGCAGGTGCAGCCGGCGGTGGTAGATTGGGTTGCTGAGTCTCTTGAATCGGCTGGCCTTGTTGTTCTTCTTCCATAGGCTAGATTATACGCTCAACCAATAAGTACTGGGGTTGAACTTTTTTATATGCCCAAGAGATGGTAGACCAAAAAGGCCGGCCAAACGCAGGCTTTTAGCAGAGCTACTATGCTGGACCAAAAGCCGTAACTGGTGTGGAGATAATAGACTGCCGCACCAATCATTCCTAAGAAATAGGCCGATCCCATGCCACTGTTGTTCGACACCTTTACTTTTTTTACCATAATTCCTCCTGGTTTTATTGTAACGCCAAATTGTTAGTTTTCTTAAGCCGAGGCTAACAGCCAGATTCCGGACACCAGCATGAAAGTTGCCAGGGCGTATTTAGCAAACTTTTCGCCCTTTTGGATGGCTACACGCGAGCCCAAATATCCACCAATGAAACTGCCAGCCATTCCGGCTAGTGCCAGTTTATAAATAATAAAGTGGGTTGTGGCCACAAGAGCAATGACTATGAAGGCATTTAACGCCAGTGTCACAACCCGCCGCATTGCGTTGGCTTGCAGAGCTGATAAACCAAAGAACGAAATTAGCAGCACATTGTTAAGCGAGCCCATGCCGCCACTAAACAAGCCCTGCAGAAAAAGAACAATAATAATTAGAAGCGTTCCAATAGCCTTTTTGGTTGTTGAGGTAGCCTTTTGTTCCAGCCCGCTTCTTTCTGATATAACCAGCGGAATTAAAGCCAGGATAATAATTGCCAGAAGTAGCTGAAAGGTTTTACCGCTAAGTTGCCTAAAAATGTGCGGCACAAATAAGCTTACAAGTGCCGCCAGTCCTACAAAAAAAGCCAGAAGTCTGGGATTTGAAAATGACTTTTTCTTGAAGGCGGCAATTGAGCCAAAGCCAAGACCGAAGGCCGACAACTTATTGGTAGCCACAGCCTGCTGCGGCGAAAGACCCAGGGCAATAAGTATGGGTAGCACAATAAAACCACCTCCGCCGCCAGCCATTCCGCTAAAGACGCTAGCACCTAGAGTTAACCAAAATACAACAAAAATCTGCCAAGCCTGAACTTCCATGGATTTCTATTGTAACGCCAAATCCCGGAATTTTGGTTTTGGATATATAATCTAGGCTATGAAGAATTCAAAAAAATCTAGCACGATATGGGTTGCCTTGATTACGCTACCATTTGTAGTACTATTTTTTGTAGCTGTTTTACAGATTATTGTACACTTTGCCATTAGCGGCTCAACCGGTTCCAATCATGGCGTACTTGTTAGTTTGGTAAATATTGTCAGCGTATTGCTTGGCATTATTGCGACTGTTTCGCTTGTTGGTCTGCCTGTTTGGATAATAATGCTTATAAAAAACAAATAGTATAGCCAGGCTGTTACTGGACGTATAATTTGAGTTATGGAAAAGCCAGAAGACGTAGATGAGTATATCGCGAACTCTCCGGAGGGCGTCCAAGAAAAGCTGCGGCAGATTAGGCAGATTATTCGTGAAACCGCGCCAAATGCAACTGAAAAACTCAGCTACGGCATGCCGTACTACAGCCTTAACGGCCGGCTAGTTTACTTTGCTTATTTTAAAGACCATGTCAGCCTTTTTGCTATGCCCTCCGCCATCAAAAAATTTGATAAAGAGATAGCCCCTTATCACAGGTCAAAAGCCACCGTTGGCTTTGCTTTAAACAAGCCTCTGCCCGTGCCGCTGATTAAGAAAATGGTTGCTTTTCGAGTCGAAGAACAACTCGCTAAAAAACTTAGCTAGTAAAATAACTATCAGGGAAATCACCGGATTGTTCGGTGATGAAATTATAGCGTTGCTCAAAAGCCTGACGAGCTTCCGGTAGGGTAATTTTTTTGTGCCAATCTTTGTTAATTTTCCTTTTATTATCGGCCATTAGCTCCTCTAGAGTTTTACCCGAATTTTCTTGCCACCAAACGGACATAAATGGACCTATCATGTGAGCGCAGCCATCAGCCGAAGATACAATCTGTACCTCTATTGGCGCTTGTTTTAGATCTATTTCTTCGCTTTTATCCATAAGTTCGGCGTACTTGATCGCCTGGTCGACAAAGTCTTGTTTGAACCCAAGAAAGTTAAGCTTCTTTCGTCCGGCAGTCAGAACCACCTCGTCCTGATGGTCGAAATCCAGAATCTTGCCATAATCATGCAGCCAGACCAGGACTTCTACCAAATCCACATCCGCCTCAGGATAGAATTCGAGGAGTCCCTTAGCGATCCTGTCAACAATTTCGAGATGATACTTAACAAACCATTTATGGTGGACGAATTCTGGATTGTCTGCAGCCTTCTTAACTTCAGCTTTAAAGACTACGATCTTATCGTTCATACTATTCTACGATTTTTAAGCCGAGCTCTTTGAGTTGGGCGTCGGTTAAAGGTTTGGGGCCTTTCATCACAGAGGTTTGGCCTTTGCCGGTCATGGGGAAGGCTTGGACTTCGCGTAGGTAATTCTCGCCCGTCAGGTTCATAAGATTCCTCTCAACACCCAAGGCGATGCCGCCGTGTGGCGGCGCGCCATATTTAAATGCTTCTAGCATGTGCCCTACGCTGTCCTCTATCTGCTCGTCGCTGTAGCCCATAACCTGATATGTGGCCTTTAGAATTTCCGGGGTGTGGGCGCGGATGCTGCCGCCGCCGGACTCGTAACCATTGCACACCAAATCGTACTGAGTGGTTAGAATCTGCTCAACATTTTCTTTTTTTAGCAGCATGTCCACATGCTCAGGCACCGGCATGGAAAACGGGTTGTGGGTGAATGTCCAGCCGCCCTCGTCTGTCTTTTCAAAAAACGGAAACTTGTAAACCCAGGCATAGGCCAGCAGCTTGGGGTCTTTCTTTTCCTCTTCAGTCCTTAGGTCAAACTTGTCGGCGCCGAACTTTTCCATGGCCTCCGCATAAGTAAAGCGCGGAAACGGTTTTTCTTTAACTTTGTAGCCTAGCGATTCCACGGTGCGAATCATCATGGCCTCGACGGTGTCCATAACGTCTTCTTGCTCCACGAAGCTCATCTCTATATCCACCTGAGTGTGCTCAAAACCACGGTCGGCGCGGGGGTCTTCGTCGCGGATGGCGCGGGCAATCTGGAAATAGCGCTCGAAGCCGCCAATCATCAACAACTGTTTGTACTGCTGCGGGCTTTGCGGCAGGGCATAAAAGCTGCCACGGTTCAGGCGGCTGGGCACTACAAAGTCGCGGCTACCTTCCGGTGTGGCTTCGGTTAAAATGGGTGTTTCTATTTCTACAAAGTTGTTTTCAAACAGGTATTCCCTGCACTTTTTAACAAATTCACTTCTTAGACGAATGTTTTTTTGCATGCGTTCACGGCGCAAATCCAAATAGCGATACTTTAGGCGAACTTCTTCGCCGGGGTCGCTACTATCGGTAATCTCAAAAGGTGGTGTCTGAGACTGCGCCAAAATCTCCAGGCTTTCGGCGCCGAGCTCTACAGCGCCGGTTGGCATCTCCGGATTTATTTGGGTCTCATTACGTTTTTGGACGGTGCCAGTTATGGTAACTACGAACTCGCTGCGCAGACTATCGGCTTTTTTAAATAATTCGGCCTCTCCCCCGCCCCAAAATACCACTTGGAGCAAGCCGGAGCGGTCGCGCAGGTCAATAAAAATTAGTTTGCCGTGATCACGCCTGGCGTGCACCCAGCCTTTTACTAAAATTTTCTCGCCAACGTGTTTAGGCACGTCTTCAACTAAAACTCTATCCATTGTTTGTTATTTTAACACCTCAGGTGTTAGGAAGGTAGCTTGACGCTCATATAATCCTGCCAAGCCTTAGGCTCGCGCTTTACAATCTGAGGGTCGCCCAAGCAGCGCATTAAAAGCCGGCCGGTTTCAGCGTTTGTAATTAAGGGCACGTGACTGTCAACCGCCAGGCGCCGGATTTTATATCCATCGCCGTTAAACTTGCCGCTACTGGGGACATTAATAATTAGGCCAACTTTTCCGGCGGCAATTGCCGAGGCGGCGCTTGGTTCACGGTGCTGGCTGATTTTATATAGTGTCTTGGCTTTGATACCAAACCGCCCAAGAAACTTGCGGGTTCCGGGTGTAGCGTAAATGTCCCAGCCAGCGGCAACCAAACCCTCGACTTCTTCTATGAAGCGCGGTTGCTGCTCATCCGGCAAGCTGAGTAGAACAGACTTGCTGCTAAGGGTTTGTTCGGTGGCCAACCAGGAAGCATAGAAAGCTTCCGAAAAGTTTTCGCCCAAACAGGCTACCTCGC
>CAZVAN010000028.1:0-8014 GCA_964625245.1 uncultured Candidatus Saccharibacteria bacterium
AACGCTGTTTATTGTACAATAAAGATAAGCTTATGGACATCAACAGTAATAACCATGCCGATTCTTTTAGTGCGGCTTTTCCATTGCCAGATGATGATAGGCAGGATTTAGCCCAACGCGAAGTAGCGGCCGAGCCTAATCCGGCGGTTGATTTAATCCGTAAAAAAGTTGCCGCCGCCTACGCTGATGAGCCGGAAGTCAAAGAAGAAGCCGAAGATTTAACCGAACTAGGCAAAGAGGTTAGGCCTTCAGCTCACCAGAAATTCATACTGCAATTGACTAGCTCTGGCAAAGCCCTGTCTGAAATCCAAGTAGCCTGGCACGAGTATTACGCCGGTTTGTCCGATTTGCAAAAGCACCAGGTCTGGGAAGAATTTTATAGCGCCCACGCCGCGGCTTCACACTACACTGATCTCATTCCATCTATGGCGCCCGGAAGCACCGACAAAAGAAAACCTGCGCCACCGGCCAAGCCGGCTACGGCTAGAAAACAACCCGCCAGAAAAACCAACCCATGGGAGGATTTGGCCGGCAACGCCGTCACTAAATTCAAAAGCACCTCGCTAAGCAAGACCCGGCAAGGTTTTAGGTCATTGCTTTTTGGGCTGGGGATTGGTTGCTTAGTGGTAGTGATTTTACTATTTAGCTTTTTTAATGAGCGCTTCATAGCGCCCTTCATCCAGCCCAGCCGTAATGTCAGCAATACGCCAATTATCAGTGCTAACGTTGCTGTTGGCAGCGCCCCGGAGATAATCATCCCCAAAATCAACGTCGAGATACCGGTGATTTACGGTGTTAATACTATTGATGATAACGCCGTTGAGACGGCTCTAGAAAGCGGTGTTGTCCACTATGCTGACACGGCGTTGCCCGGCCAAGACGGCAACCTGGTAATTGTTGGGCACTCCAGCAACAACATCTTCAACAGCGGTAAATATAAGTTCGCCTTTGTGCTGCTAAGTCGCCTGAGCAGTGGCGATACATTTTATATCCAAAAGGACGGCAAACGCTACACTTACCAGGTTTACGACAAAAAGATTATCAGTCCGGATGATGTATCAGTTTTGGGTCTGACCAGCAAACCAGCCACAGCTACATTAATTACCTGCGACCCCCCAGGCACCAGCATTAACCGCCTGGTGGTTATTGGCGAGCAGATAGACCCGAGTCCCGTTGCCAATGCTCCGGTCACTACTCAGAACACGCTGGCCACTAGTACAAAAGTTGTGCCAGGTAACTCCCCGAGCCTCTGGTCTCGTCTTATCCACGCCCTATAGCTATTGAGCGCCGTTCTTGGGCAGATCTGAACCGGCTCTTAAGTCAACCCGTTCTAGGACCGCTGTGCTGGCACCCGGAGTAGGGGCGAAGGTTATCATTTGGTTATAATCACCGCTGAAGTAACCACCGGTCTGGAAAAGAGTTGGCGTCAAAGAAACCTGATTGATGCCATCATAATCCATTATCAAAACATTGCTGCCGCTTTGGCCAATGAAGCGATGGCCATCCATCCAGGTAAGCGGAGCTGTTATTGGGGCTTTTAGGGTGTAGCTGTAAGAATCTCCGGTTTCAAAATCGTAAACTGCAAAATTCTGGCCCGCTTGAACTCCTACAAAACGAGTATTTTCTGAAAAGTGAGCATCGGTAGCCCCAAGATCAGACAAAGCTATCAGCGGCACAGCTTTGCCGTAGCTGGGATTACGGATACTGTCTTCCGGGTCCTTATATATATTCAAGCGCTCAGTGGTATTGCTGCCAGCAATATAATAAATGTGGCTTTGGTATTGAGCCGCGTCCAGCAGATACTTAGTGCCCGGATCGAAACTATAAAGTGGGTATGTCTTACCATTGTCCCAGATGTCAGCTATGACTTTACCGGTTGGCGCGCCGACGTCTGTAACGTAGGTAATAATTGAACTGCCATAGGGTTTGAAGGCCAAAACGTTTTTTAGAAACGGTGGGTCAAGCGTGGCTTGGCCGGTATCGCCAACCTGCAGGCTACCGGCGGCTTGGTCGTAAATGTAGAGCTGGTCAACTTTCTTGTTGCGCAGAGCAACCTCGCTTGGATCAACTTTAAACAGTTTATTAACGTTAAAAGACTGGTCGGGGTTGGTCCTATTCAGGACTATGAATTCTTTGCTGTCCCCATAGCTGTGTTGCAGTAACAGGTGGTTATTGTCAGTGGACCACTCCACTTCCTTAAAAGCACTGGGCTCTGTCGAGCTAGTAATTAGGCTCTTGGGGATGGTCAGGGTGGTCGACGGTTGAGCCAGCGCGGTGGTGTCAAACTGTTCAAAACTGACACCGCCGGTAGTGGTCTCAGCCTGAGTAAGCAGCCAGTGTCTATCAGGAGTTTCAGTGACCATGCCCGGTATACTGGTGTAAGTTTTTAGAGGAGTAAGTTGCGGTTTTAGGGGAAAAAGAAATGGATAAACATAGCGCGAGATGGTGTGCTCGTCAAGCGTAAGATTGCGCTGCCATGTCTGGTAGCCGGACTTCTTAATAGTCAGGGTGTAGTTACCGGCTGACAGTACCAAACGAGCGGCTGTCTTGCCGGCTTGGAGCTGCCCATTAAGATAAATATCCGCGCCGCTGGGCTTGGAGTCAGTGAACAGCAGCCCATTTTCGATTATTTGCCCGGTCTTGGTGTTAATTCCGTAGCCATAGGCAGCATAGACAAGTATTATAGTCGACAATAAAATAACGATAGCCATCAAGAAATAACCGACTATCAGTCGGATTTTGTGGGCGCGTTTTTTACGAGGGTCTAAAAAATCCATTAATCTATATTTTAGCGATTTGAACTATTTAAGTGTTCGGACCGTGCCTATCAATTGTCGCACATAGAAAACTGAACCGCTAGTGTGTACATAATGCTATTGCTGCATCTTGGGTCTTGGGTGTAATATTATTGTCATGCAACCAAAAGGGCAAGAGGGTTTAAGGTAACGTGACCAGGCCGAATAGTATTGTAGAGATTAACGGTAACCGTTACGACGCCATCACCGGTGAACTACTAAACAAAGTAAAAAAAGCCTCTGCTGGCATCTCGCGGGACTCTGGCAGAAAACTAGTTGACGGTTTTGTTCTGCCGTCACGTAAGAATGCCCATAGCTCCCAAAAGTCGACAGTTTCTTCGCCACGCGCTAAGGTCTCCTCTCTGGGCCTACACAATGGTCGTGAAAGATCACGAACGCTTATGCGGCGAGCTGTGAAGAAACCATCATCGCTTAAGGTAGCTCCAACGTCTGAGTCGCACATTCGAGATACGTCTATCAACCCAATTAGGGCGGGCAGAGCCAAAACTGCCACCAAGCACTCGGCGGTTAACCGTTTCGGTTTTTTTCGTAGCTCCGACGGCCAACAAGCGGTACGTTTAGTTGAACCAGTCGCCAAGCCATCCTTAAAAAACAAGCGAGCTGTGGGGTCCGAGGTAGTGTCGCCCAGAGCACCAAGCATGATAACCAGCATCAGTCATCAAAAACTCGAGAGATTGCTTGACGAAGGCCTAATCAAGGCCAGCGCCCACAAGCAAATGATGAACTCTAGCCGCCGCACCAGGTTTACAAGACTAAAATACATGCCTAGGCGCCTAGGCATCTCCATAGCCATCGCCGTCTTGGCGCTGGTAGCAGCCATCCTTATATGGCAGAATCTCCCTAGCGTCGCCGTCCATGTAGCTGCCGCCCGGGCTCACGTAAACGCCTCCATGCCGGGTTATACACCCAGTGGCTATAGCTTTACTAACCCTATCAAGTATGAAAACGGCAGCTTAACTATGCAGTACGTTGATAAAAGCCATTCCAGCGACGGTTTTGCTTTAACTCAAACCGCCTCCAATTGGGATAGCTCATCGCTAGCCGCCAACGCCCTGCCAAAAAACGCTCCCGTCCAAACATCTCAGGTCAACGGTACAACTGTTTATATCTACGGCACTACCAATAATGCCACCTGGGTTAATAACGGCGTGCTCTACAGCTTAAAGAACAAAGCTAATCTGAGCTCAGACCAGGTCATGAAAATTGTTCAGGGCTTATAGCGACTGCCAGTCATTTGTCTGTCTTTGTCAGTTGACCTACAATAAGTTTAATGGATAAACAGAGTGTAAGAACCCGTTTTGCGCCCAGCCCAACCGGCTTTTTGCACGTTGGGGGTGTACGGACGGCTCTATTCGCTTGGCTGGTAGCCCGCCAAGCCGGCGGCCAGTTTGTGCTACGGCTGGAAGACACCGACCAAAAAAGAGAAACTCCTGGCGCTGAAGAACATTTGACCAATAGCCTTAAGGCGCTTGGTTTGGGCTACGATGAAGGCCCAGACATCGGCGGTCCGTACGCACCCTATCGCCAGAGCGAACGGCTGAAAAGTTATAAAAAGTGGGCTCAGAAGCTAATTGATAGTGGCCGGGCTTACGGGGACCCCTATTCGACTGAGCAGGTTCAGGCTTTTCGCGACCAGGCCCAAAAAAACAAAAAACCATTTTTATATCGAGACCATCGGCCGGAAAATCCGCCGGCGTGGGACGGCAGCCAACCCCTGAGATTCAAATCAGATCCTAAAGACTACCATTGGCACGACCAAGTGATGGGTGATTTATCAACCGGCCCGGAAGTAATTGATGATTTTGTGCTGATTAAGTCAGATGGTTACCCGACCTATAACTTCGCCCACATAGTTGATGATGCCGAGATGCAGATGACCCACGTTATCCGGGGGCAGGAGTTTCTGGCAAGCGTGCCTAACTATCTAAATCTCTATGAAGCGCTGAGCTTGCAGCCACCGATTATGGCTACCGTTCCGCACATTCTGGCACCAGGCGGCAAGAAAAAGCTGAGTAAGCGGGACGGCGCCAAGGATGTTCTAGATTATATTCGCCAAGGTTATCTACCGGAAGCCTTGATAAATTTTATCGCTTCTTTGGGCTGGAACGATGGGACCGAGCAGGAAATATTCTCAATTGAGGAGCTAAAACAAAAATTTGACCTGTCCAAAGTCCATAAAAGCGGTGCCCATTTTGACGAGCAAAGGCTGGTTTGGATGAACGGCCATTATATTCGCCAAACACCTCTGGACGAACTATATAAGCTCTCCGGCGGCTTCTGGCCAGCCTCCGCCGCCAATCAGCCCGACGACTATAAAAAGCGGGTTTTGGCCTTGGTTCAGGAGAGGCTAAAGTTCCTGGCTGAGCTAAACGTGCTAACCACTTTTCTTTTTGAGGATTTACCGGCTGACCTCAGCCTTATAGACAACAATAAACAGCTGGGTAAGTTCTCTCACTCTGAGCTAAGAAAAATGCTAGATACAACAACTGCGGGGCTGGAGCAGAGCGATTTTTCACTTGGTGACCTTACCGATAGACTCAACACTCTGCTCGAGAAAACCGGTCAGAAACCGGGCGTGCTGTTTAGCCTAATCCGTATTGTTACTACCTGGGCTCCAGCCAGCCCCGGTTTAGCCGAAACTCTCCAGCTGCTGGGCAAAGAAAAAAGCCTGGCCCGACTCAAGAGTGCCATAGACCTATTGGACGCATAAGCATAAGGGTTGCTACAATTGGGGTGACTCTTATGATAGATGATATCCGGCCGCCAAGGCCGACTAAAGCCAAACTAGCCAAAAAGCCAGCTGCTGCCCCCGAGCCCAAGCAGGAGGTGGATTTACCAGATTTGCCGGAAATTATGCCGCCACCTCCAGAAGTAACTATCCCTATTGATGAAAAGGGTAAGAGCCTGCTCAGTAAAAATCCGGTTAAAAACCTTAAGAACCTGCACCCTAAACATTGGTACAATCTAAGCCGAACTGAAAAATTACTGAGTCTTGGTAGTGCTTTTTTGATACTGGTGGCCGTTTGGCTGGCAGCCTACTTTTTATTTATTCGCCCATCACCTGAGCCGATTAATAACGGAGTAATTAAAGTTCACGCCCAAGCAAAACCGGTGACCGTTGAAGCTCCGCTAACCGGCCTACCAATCGACCCGGCGCTGGCTAAGCGTCCGATAACCGGCATTATGATCGAAAATAGTGATGATGCCCGGCCGCAATCGGGCCTTCAGGACGCCGGAGTAGTTTACGAAGCCATTGCCGAGGCTGGGATAACCCGCTTCTTAGGGCTGTTTCAAGACACCAGACCCGCCTACATTGGCCCAGTCCGCTCGCTTAGACCATATTATATTGATTTTTTCACGCCGTGGGACGCTTCAATTGCCCATGTTGGCGGCTCACCGGAGGCTTTAAGTGAGATTCGCAGTGGAGGTAAGGACTTGGACCAGTTCTTCAATAGTGGCGCCTACTGGCGAGTGGATACGCGTGACGCACCGCATAACGTCTACACCAGTTTTGATAAGCTCGATGCCCTTAATCAATCCAAGGGCTACACCAGCAGTGCCCCAAAGAGCTGGACTCATAAGAAAGATGCACCTCTCAAAGTTCCTTCAGCTAAGACTATAGACATTACTGTTTCTAGCGCTGACTTCAATTCTCACTATGACTACGACGCTAAGACCAACGCCTATCTTCGCAGCGAGGGCGGTAAACCGCACCTGGTAACCACCTCGGCGGCCGACACCACCGGCCAACAGTTGCATCCTAAAGTTGTCATTGCACTGGTGTTGCCCTTGAGTAGCGGCGAGCTTGATGCATCCGGAGCTTATTACTCAGACTACACTACATCTGGCAGCGGAAATGTCTATGTCTTCCAGGACGGCGGAGTGGTGCAGGGCACCTGGGAGAAAGCTGACCGTCCCAGCCAGTTTGTTTTCAAAGATTCCGCCGGTAACGTTATTAAGCTTGATGCCGGCCAAACCTGGTTGGTGGCCGTTAGTGGCGATAACATGGTCAGCTACGCCCCGTAACTTTCCCCGTTATTGATAATTACTAATTTACTCGTTTCGCTGTTTCCAGCTCATCAGCACGACGCGTATATTCGTGGACGAGTTATGACAAGCAGATAAGATAAAACCAAGAGGAGAAAACACGGCCGGAGCCATGACACCAAAAGGTTTTAGCCTTATCTGTCTGTCATACTCGTAAGCACTTCGTCATCCCCAGAAGCGCCACCAGGGGCGACTTACTTCGGTGTCGTTCCAGTAGCGCGAGGGGTCTTGCCAGTTCGGGTAGTGCTGGTTCAGCCAGACCTGGACTTCGCGGTAGGCGACGTCGCGGTTGGTAGATCCGGACTCGAAAAGGACGATGTCCGTAGCCATGTCCCAGGCGCACCAGTTGTCGTTGCCGGGACGACCGCACCATGTCGTGTAGCGGTTCTTCATCTGCAAGAATCCGCGGTAGTCCTGGACCTTGTAGAAGAAGTTTGCGCGCACTCGACCTTGTTCATCGAACAGCTCACCCCACCGATCTTCGGTTTGGACGGCAGTCCAACCCTCTGGCAGCCTGGCGGATTGCAGCAACTCCCCACCTTTGAGCTTGACGCCCGCCCTGCGAAGCGCGAACGCGTCTGAATCTGTCTCGGGGTGGGGCAACTTGCCCGCTTCGAGCATCCTCCGAAATGCCGTACCCTCAAATGACTGAACCGCGGACATGCTTTTTTCCTCTCTGTAGACATCCTAATCCAAGATATGAAACAACACTATCAGCTCGTATCTTAGATTAGGATGTCCATCTATCTGCTTGTCAAAGTACCTCGGAGCAAAGCGCTCTACGAAGTATATACATATTAGCATAAATGTGTTAAATTGTCAATATATATAACAGGGGTAGGATGGCAAATACGAATAGCTTTATGAATAAGAGGCTAAGCAGCTTTTAGACGCTTAGCCTCTTATTAATTTTTATAATGGTGATCCCTCTGGCACAACACTTGTGGGGCGCTTTTTTTCTTGCTTGCCCTTCGTGGACTAATTACCTCTGTTTTGCTACAATTACCCCTGTTCTCGTTCCGACGCGGCCCCTTCGTCTAGCGGTTAGGATATCTGGTTCTCATCCAGAAGATCGCGGGTTCGAATCCCGCAGGGGTCACCAATTTATAACAAAAGAGACGCCTCACAAGTGATGCGCCTCTTTTTATTAA
>CAZVAN010000029.1:0-7966 GCA_964625245.1 uncultured Candidatus Saccharibacteria bacterium
TAACGAAGGGTCGGATAACTTACCGCGAAAATTAGGTTTTCCCTATAGAGCAGAGTGTCATCTTTAAGGAGGATGATCCGTATGAAAGTACGTGCAAGTGTAAAGAAAATTAGTCCCGACGATAAGATAGTGCGCCGAAAAGGCCGCGTCTACGTTATTAATAAAATGAAACCTAAGCACAAGCAGAGGCAGGGTTAGACTATATGGCTCGAATTTCCGGCGTAACCATCCCCGACAATAAGCAAGTGCTCTATTCATTGACCTACGTTCACGGCATTGGCCAAAAGAGCAGCGCCGATATTTTGGCTGCTGCCAAAATTGAGCCAACCGTCCGCGTTAAAGATCTGACTGACTCTGAACTATCCCGCATCCAGGACCTGATTAGCGCTGACTACACCATTGAAGGCGAACTGCAGAGAATTGTTACCGGCAACATTAAACGCCTGCGCGACATTAAGGCTTACCGAGGCATTCGCCACCAGGCCAACCTGCCATCACGTGGCCAGCGCACCCGAACTAACGCCCGAACCCGCCGTGGCAAGAAGATAACTGTCGGTGGTACGGCTAAGAAAGCTCCAAGTAAGACTTAAGATTATGGCTGAAGAAATAGTTAAAGACGAAGAAGTTAAAGAAGCCACTACTGCTCCGGTAGATGCCGCTGTTGAAGTGTCAACTGAGGCTGGAGCGCCAGCTGTCGCACCAGTTAAGCGTAAAAAAGCCAAGCGTAACGTCAGCTATGGGCAAATCCACGTACTGGCAACTTTTAATAACACCATCGTTACCGTAACAGATGAAAAAGGCAATTCCCTAGCTGCCTCCAGCGCCGGTAGCTCTGGATTCCGTGGCTCCAAGAAGGGAACCGCCTACGCTGCCCAAGTGGCCGCTGAAAAAGCCGTAAATGAAGCTAAACAGAGTTACGGTCTATCCCGGGCTGATGTTTATGTAAAAGGCGTTGGCATGGGCCGCGACGCAGCCATTAGGACGCTTATTAACCAGAAGGTAGCAATTGAATCCATCAAAGACGTCACCGGCGTACCACACGGTGGTGTAAGACCAAGAAAGGCCAAGAGGAACTAAACCATGGCTAGAGATACACAGTCTATTGTAAAAATGAGCCGCCGCGAGGGCTACGCTCTGCACCCTAAAGCCCATAAGGCCTTAATGAAGCGAACTACTATGCCCGGCCAGGCCGCCAATGCCCGCATGGGCCGCAATAAAGCTAGCCAATACTCCATCCAACTGCGCGAAAAACAGAAGGTAAAGAGGCTTTACGGCCTGCTGGAGCGCCAATTCAGCAAACTGATGGATGAAGCCAGTAGAACCCGCGGCCAATCCGGTGCTACATTACTGCAGCTACTGGAGCGGCGCCTTGATAATGTTATTTACCGAGCCGGCTTTGCCACCTCCCGCCGGGCTTCCCGCCAACTGGTTACTCACGGCCACTTTGAGCTAAACGGGCGCCGAGTAGATATACCGTCAATAAGGGTCAAGCAAGGCGACGAAATTGTCCTACGCAGCCCCAGTAAATCAAACGATTACTTTAAGGTACTTGATGAGCTTAGCCCGGCCCCAGCGGCCACGCCAGACTGGCTAAAAGTCAGCCGCAAGCAATTCAGCGTTAAAGTAACCGGCTTGCCGACCCGTGATGACGCCGAGCCCGATATTAAAGAACAACTAATCGTAGAATACTACTCACGTTAAGGAGGAGAGTAAGAAGATTATGAGCAAACTAATTCACACCCCATCAATGTCTAATGTCACCGATCACGGCGACACTAGTGCTACATTTACCATCGAGCCATTGCACCCCGGCTACGGAATGACGCTGGGTAACAGCCTGCGCCGAGTACTGCTTTCCAGCATTGCCGGAGCAGCGGTTACAGCCTTTCGGATTGCCGGCGCCAGCCACGAATTTACCACTGTTCCAGGCGTTAAAGAGGATGTTGTAGCTTTAATGCTCAACCTCAAGGGCATTCGCTTCAAGGTCTTTTCCGATGAGCCGCAAGTTCTGACCCTGACTAAAAAGGGCAAGGGCCCGGTTAAGGCCAAGGACATCAAGCTGAACGCTGACGTTGAGCTGGTTAACCCAGATCACGTTATTGCCCACATCGACGACGACAAGACCACGCTTACCATTGAGCTAACAGTTGAAACTGGCCGTGGCTACCGCGCCCTGGACGAACAAGGCGCTAACCGCAAAATCAGCGACATGATTATGCTCGACGCCCTGTTTACGCCAGTACTACGTGTCCGCTACAAGGTGGAGAATACTCGCGTTGGCCAAATGACCGACCTTGACCGCCTGCTGATTACCGTTGATACCGACGGCTCTATCACGCCACGCGACGCTTTTGAGGAAGCCTCGGCCATTCTAGTTAACCAATACACAGCTCTAGCCGGCCAGACCCGCGTAGAGGTATCTTCCCCAGTTACTAGTGATACCGACGGAGTACTGCTGGGCGATGATTCCGAGGAACCAGCCGAGCTAATGACTTCCATTGAAGACTTGAACCTCAGTGCCCGTACCACCAATGCCCTGGTCAATAACGACATTCACACTATCAAAGATCTGCTGAGCCTTAGCGAAGCCGAGCTGCGCGACCTTAAAGGTTTTGGTAACAAGGCGCTAGACGAAGTTAAGGAGAAAATGGCCGAACTGGAGCTTTAAGAGCCCTAACGGAGAAACACTATGCACCGCCACGGATACCAAGGAAAGAAATTCGGCCGCGAGACCGACCAGCGAGGAGCTTTAATAAAAAGCCTGGCTGATTCTTTGGTACTCCGCGAATCAGTGGAAACAACCCTGCCAAAAGCTAAGGAACTACGGCGCTATTTGGAAAAGTTGATTACCAAAGCTAAAAAAGGCGGACTGCATAATCGCCGCCAGGTGATTAACGGCCTGCATACCACAGAAGCCGCTCACAAGCTGGTTGACGAGCTAGCCCCCAAGCTATCCGGCCGTACCAGTGGTCATTTAACCATTAAGCGGACGTCGTCACGCCGTGGCGACGGGGCTCAAATGGCCACGGTCAGCTTTGTAGACGACCTAAGTGTTGAAGTTAAACCAGCTAAGAAAGAAGCACCTAAAGCAGTAAAACCGGGCGCCAAGAAGCCAGCTTCCAAGAAACCGGCTGCTAAGAAACCTGTTAAGAAAGCGGTAGTTAAGAAATAATGAAGACCTATAGCCAAAAAACCAGTGAGATAACCCGAAAATGGTACGTTCTGGACGCATCTAGCGCACCTCTAGGGCGTGTTTCAACGGTTGCTGCTCGTCTGCTCATCGGCAAGGACAAACCGAGTTTTACGCCTCATATGGACGGCGGAGACTTTGTGATAATCATCAATGCCGACAATCTGGTAGTTACCGGCGGCAAAGAAGAAAAGAAAATGTATTATAACCACAGCGGCTACCCCGGCGGAATCTATAAAAAGAACCTGAACGACGTAATGAAGATTGACTCAAGCAGGGTTATCAAAAAGGCTGTGCGCGGCATGCTGCCGGTTAATAAACTGCGTGACGGCCGGCTGCTACGCCTAAAGATTTACGCGAGCGACCAGCATAATCATGCTGCCCAGACTCCAGAGGTCTATACATTAAAGAAAGGAGCCAAGTAGATGGCTGAATCAACTTATTTCTACGCGCTTGGCCGCCGCAAAAGCGCCACTGCCCGCGTCCGTTTATATGCTAAAAAGGGCGATTTTATGATTAACCTTAAAAAGGCTAACGAGTACTTTGACGAGAGCAAAAACCTGCAGAGTGATTTAATGCAGCCGTTCCACGCCTTGGAACTCGACCCGGCTAACTACACCGTAAGCGCCAGAGTTGCCGGCGGCGGTCACGCCAGCCAGGTAGACGCCATCCGCTTAGGCCTTGCCAAGGCTCTGGTTGAACTTAATGAAGATTATCGGGGCACTCTGCGCCGAGCCGAACTACTTGGCCGCGACCCCCGCGAAAAAGAACGCAAGAAGTTTGGTCTCAGAAGCGCCCGCAAGAAGCGCCAATTTACAAAACGATAATCTCCAGCTTACTATAGTCCTATGGGGGAGCATTTTTCTGACGGTCCACCTCAAGACGAATCTATTGAAGATGCCGCTAGGCGAGCGACATTTTTTAGAGACGCAGAAACGGCTGGCGCAACCTTTGCGCTAGAATTCGCAGCCAAATTGGTGCTAGATAGTATGGAAAGCGGCGAAGAATTAGACAGCGGAAGGTTAGCTGAACTTCTGGAGCATACTGAAACGAGACCTCAATATGCGTACGGTGTGATAGATGGAAAACTTGCTGTGTTTGATGGCGACGGCGAATTCATCCGATTCGAGGAATAACCGGTTTTCCATTATAATTAATTGTAATGCAGCAAAAAGAGGTCATTCTTACTGGTCTCAGATCTAACTCTGAGTTTCATATTGGCAACTACCTGGGCGCCATTTTGCCTATGGTGGAGCTTCAGAAAAAGCACGCTGGGCAGTACCAAATGAATATGTTTGTGCCAGACCTGCACAGCTTTACTACCCCAATTGAGCACGGCAATCTGTACGAACAGACCATCCAGAATCTAAAAGTCTTTGTGGCTGCAGGACTCGATATTGAAAATCCCAATACGTTTATATATCGTCAGAGCTACATACCAGCTCATTCAGAAATGACTTGGATCTTAGACTGTTTTACTGGCTTCGGTGAGCTGTCACGCATGACTGAGTTTAAGGACAAGAGCGGACGGCAGGAGAACGTTAGCGTTGGCCTATTTAACTACCCGGCATTGATGGCTGCGGATATTCTTCTCTACGGTGCTAAATGGGTACCTGTGGGCGAAGACCAGCGTCAGCATGTGGAGTTCACCAGAGATTTAGCCATGCGCTTGAATAATAAGTTCGGCGAACTGTTTGTGTTGCCGGAAGATAACGCCAAACAAACAGAGTTTGCCGGGCGGAGTGAACCGGTGCGCATCCGTAGCCTTAGAAATCCCGAAAAGAAAATGAGCAAGTCCGTAGAAGATCCGGCTGGAACTATTATGCTGAGCGATAGCCCAGAAGATGCGGCCAAGAAGATTATGGAAGCCACTACAGACTCAGTTGGGAAAATTAGTTATGATTGGGAAAAGCAGCCAGGAATTGCGAACTTGTTGCAAATACTGGCTCTACTATCTGATAAACCTCAAAATGAGGTTAACCAGCAGTGGCAGGATAAAACCAGTTACGGTGAACTTAAGGGTGCCGTTGCGGAGGCTGTAAAAGCATTTTTGACTGAGTTTCAGAGTAAACTTGCCGCCGTTAATCATGACCAGTTGATGCAAAAACTAGCTGCTGACGAGGCTAAAATGAGCGAGATTGCTGACACTACTCTACTTAAGGTGCAGAAGGCAATCGGCCTACGTGAATAGCCGCCCGAGCGCTAAAATAAAATATATGGGAGAGTTCAAGGTGCCAGGCAGTGCGGTAGGTAAGCGGGCTGATGTTTTTGTAGCTGAAAAATACCCGGAGTTTACCCGGTCCTCGCTGGAGCGGTTATTTGACAAGGAATATGTCAGTATGTCCGGGCAGCCGGTTAAGCCGAGCCACAAGCTGAAACGCGGTGAAGTAATTTCCGTGAATGAGGCTTTGCTCAGACAGCAACCGGCTCTGGTTAAGCTGCCGGTCATTTATGAAGACAAAAACGTGATAGTTATAGACAAGCCGGAGGGAGTTCTATCGCATAGTAAAGGCGCCATGAATGAAGAATCGACAGTCGCCAGCTTTATTGCCTCAAAACTGTCACCTGAAATGGCCGGAAATAGGGCAGGGATTGTCCACCGCCTGGATAGAGCCACCAGCGGCCTAATCATAACCGCCAGGAACCCGGCTGCCCAAACCAAGCTTCAGAAACAATTCTCCCAGCGTAAAACTAAAAAAACCTACACCGCCATTGTTGAGGGCATTCCCGAGCTAATGCAGGCGGTAATTGAAGCGCCGATTGAGCGTAACCCAAAAAAACCGCAAACTTTCCGGGTAAATATTGAAGGCAAATCCGCAACCACGGAGTATAAAGTATTAAAAAGCTTTAAAAGAGACGGTGTGGACTACTCGCAGCTTGAGCTCAAGCCATTGACCGGCCGTACCCATCAATTGCGAGTTCACCTTAGCTATATCGGACATCCAATAGTAGGTGACCGCTTGTATGGCCATGAAGGGAAACATTTATATCTGCATGCCAGCCAACTGGAACTAACATTACCTTCATCTGAGCGCAGAGTCTTTAACTCGCCCCTACCTGATTATTTTAAGAAGTTCCTACCGGTTTAGATATGGACACTAAAGATATTTTAATTCATCCCAAAACTAAAAAAGCTGCCGAGCAGTACCTAAAAACCCCAACCCAGGTACTGACTCTCATCGGCCCGGAGGGGGCAGGTAAGAGGTTTTTTGCCCTTAAGTTGGCGGCCAAGCTGTTGGATAAAGCTGACCTTAGCAACGAGTCGCGGCTAATAACAATCACGAGGCAGGACGACAAGAAAGAGATTGCGATTGATGCCGTGCGTATGCTCATCAAAACGCTGCGTTTAAAGCAGCCCGGCCAGTCGATAAGGGTTGTTTTTATAGACGAGGCTGACCGACTCAGCCAGGAAGCCCAAAATGCGCTGCTGAAGACGCTCGAACAACCCAACTCCGATACGCTATTCATCCTATCTGTCAGCGATGCCTCCAGACTATTGCCAACGGTATTTTCCCGAACACAAAAACTGATTATCCACCCTGTTGATAAGGAGCAGGCAGAGGCTTACTTTTCCAAAAATGCGTCTGCCGAAGAAGTTCGGAGGGCCTGGATGCTAAGCGAGGGCTACGTCGGCCAGCTGAGCGTGCTGCTTGGCGACGATGAGTTGCAACCTCTTAAAAACGCTGTTGGATTAGCCAAGAAATTTCTGGCAAGTTCGCGCTACGAGAGATTGCTAGAGGTAGATTCTCTAAGCAAGGACAGGGAACAGACGCTGGGGCTGCTAACCGGCCTGGCTCGCATTCTAAAGTCACTCCACCACTCCAATATTCGAAACGGCCGGCAAAACGTCTCTTTTAAAATTCTGAATGCGCGAAAATTAGTTAAGGAGTCGCAGACAGCTATAAACGCTAATGCCTCAGCTAAAGCCGTACTGCTTAAGCTCATCTTAAATTTGCAGGTCTAACCTGATATAATGTAGTTAATGTACGCTTTAGTATTGCTCCTATTTTTCGGAGCATTAGTCTACCGCAGCGGTCACATATCGGAGCGCGAAATGATTGTCATCCCGCGTCGAATTGGCGACCGTCTAACCAAACTGTGGGAAATTGCCCATCATGGGATGCGCGAAAACAGGCTATTGCGAGCTGAAAAAGCGCTTTTAACCATCCTTAAAATAGACGAAAAAAACGCCGCGGCTTATAACCGCCTTGGCATTCTTTATGCCAAGCAACGTGAATATAAAGACGCTATAGATTGTTTTGAAATTGCCAGCAGCATTGAACCTAGCGCCTCCAGCCTCCATAACCTTGGCCTTATTTACTATGAGACCGAAAATTATGAAAAAGCCGCCACCGCCTTTGAGCAAGCTCTAAAACTGGAAGATAACCTAGCGGCTCGCCATATAGCCTACGCCAAAGTCCAGGAAAAGTTAGGTAATGACAAGTTGATGCTCCAAGAACTTGATATAGCCGCCGGGCTGGAACCCAACCCCGAAACTTATAAACTACTAGCTAGTGCCTACGAGTCCCGCGGTATGAGTGAAGAAGCTCAGGAGATCCAAAAGAAACTGAACAAATTGGTACTGCCGGCTGGTAAGCCGCGCCGCATCCTCCGCCCCAAGCGGGTTGTTATTTGACCCCTGTTTTGGTAAACTTTTTAAGGTTGTTCTACACCTGTTAGGTTTGAGGGTCAATCTCGACGTGCCGACGTAGCTCAGTGGCCAGAGCGGCTGTTTTGTAAACAGCGGGTCAGCGGTTCGACTCCGCTCGTCGGCTC
>CAZVAN010000030.1:0-7741 GCA_964625245.1 uncultured Candidatus Saccharibacteria bacterium
ACGACCTTTGGCTCCGCAAGCCAACGCTCTATCCAGCTGAGCTACGGGTGCTTATTTGAAGGACAACCTACGGTTTTCCTTCAACACTCGGTCGGCAAAAGCCGAGTTTGCCAAGGCAAACCAAGCCGAGTTACTACCTTTCCCTAGAATGAGAAATATGAGAGAACAGGGGTAAGTTTAACAGGTTACACCTTAAAACGCCAGTTTAGAAGCGGAGGCGGCGCGAAAGGCGGTCAATACGATCGGGGGGACGTTCTTCCAGGGGAAGGTGCTTGCCAACCACAGCGGTAATTTTTTCTTCATTGTCTTCATCAAAGAATATTGAGAGGGGAGGCATGAATCTCTTCAGTGGATGAAAAACTAGGCTGCTTAGCTGGCTCTCATGGACGATTGAAAACGTTTTAAATTGCCCGTAACTGTACTGCTTATCCCCAACCTGTAGACCTTCAGGTGAGATTTGATACTCAACTTGCTTTGGTTTCCAGTGCGCTGTGGAGCCAACAATTAAGCCCACCACAATAATTACCGCGGTAGCAAATCTATCTTTAGTAATCACGTAAACTAGACCCGCTAAGACAACAGCGCCAGAGGCGAGCATAAGGTACCACGAAACACCCCGCTTGTGGTCAATAAATTCCGAAGCAGTCCAGCTGATGGTACGGCTTGATCTTTTACTTGCCTTAGTTTTGGATTCGTCGGCCTTATAATCCCAATCTGCTTTTTCTTCCGGCATTTGATAATCCTTATGTTAAAGACATTGTATCTGGAATTAAAAATACCTGCTAGGCGACAGGCATTTTTATTGGCGGAGAGGGAGGGATTCGAACCCTCGCGGGAGCTTTCGCCCCCCTATCGATTTAGCAAACCGACCCCTTCAGCCTCTTGGGTACCTCTCCGTGTCTTATTTTTGTCTGCTCACCAGTGAGATTAGGGCGCTGGCAACGATTATAGTTACAGCTACTTCTAAGATCTTTGTCATGCTGTTTTTAATTTCGTTGCCGGAGAAAACCCCAAATATTCCCAAGCTGATTAGTATAGCCGCAATCAAGACCACAACTACTCCGATTAAGCGAGTCATTACAATTGTATTTCTCATGAACCGATTGTAGCATGTGTCGGCTGGCGGAAGGGGTGGGATTCGAACCCACGATAGGTTTCCCTATGCCGGTTTTCAAGACCGGTACCTTCAACCGCTCGGTCACCCTTCCTGGGTATGTCGATCAAGCGCAACTTGGTAAGTATACCAAAGTAACACCCCTGTTAGCTAGCTATAGATGTTTGGCGAAAACCAGAGCGTCAACACTGCGAGCGCCGGCCTGGCGCAGTGTCTTGGCCGCCTCGGATAAAGTGGCTCCGGTAGTAACCACATCATCAACCATCAAAATGTTACGGCCTTTAACTGAAGATGGACTCCTTGCATAATAGGCGCCTTCAGCTTGAGTTGCCCTTAGGTGGCGGCTGGCACCAACTTGTTGATTTTGACCCAGCCTACTAAGTGTAGCTTTCATATCAAATCCTAGGCTGTTTGAAAGTTTTCTGGCCAGCAGGGAAGTGTGATCAAAACTACGCTGGCGCATCCGACTACTCGCAGTTGGCACCGGAACAATAAGATAGCTCTTTGACTTAATTTGCGGGTCGCTATTATGCGTCAAAAAGGTTTCGGCCATTATCTCAGAGATGGTTTTGGCCGCCACGCGTTGGTGAGCAAATTTAAACTTTTCAATTAGGTGTTTTGCCAGACCCTCGTGATCAGTGCTCACCCAGACATGATTAGGCGCATTTTTAGCCCGGCAGGCATTGCAGGTTTTTGATCGCTCACTCAGCTTATTGCAACCGAAGCAGCGCTCGCCAAAAGGCAGGATTTCGGAAGCCCAACAAGCGATACATAGGCAAGAGTCTTCCGCCCCGCAACCTACGCATGTAGGCGGGGCAAACCAACCAATGGTCGCATCCAAAACACTCATCCTTCATAAATCATCGCCGGAAACGGATTGGAAAGTCAACGTTAAGCAGTTTAGACTAGGTCTACTATTTAGGGTCCCACCGCTCGGGGATAAGCCGCGAGGAGAAGGAACAGCAGTGCAAAGCCTCACTAAATTTAGCCTACTTGATTGGTCGAATTTTTAGCGAAGCCGATACTTGCTGCGACATGTTGTAATTGTTCTGTTGTAAATGTAGAGTATAAGATATTGCGTATCTGGGAGGTGCTAGTTATACTAACAATAACACAAAGATGCAAATCTAAATTCTGAAAAATAATTCAAAACTGGAGGGACTAAAATGGCTCGAAGCAGCCAACAAGACGATCTGTTGATGGGCGATGATATTACCGCAGCCTTCCTCAGCGAGGACGAAGTTGAAGTAACTGATGACACCGCTCAACCAAATGCTCAAGAAGACCAATGGGATGAGGATGAACCGGTAGCCGGTCAGTTAGCCGTTGACGTTTATGAAACCAAAGAGAGGTTAATGGTTAAGGGCCGAGTAGCTGGCGTTAATAAGAACGAACTTGACGTTAGCATTTCAGATAATACCCTCACGATTAAGGGCACCTTAAGCGCCGGAAATGAAGACGGCGTAGAAAACTACTTCCTGCAGGAGTGCTATTGGGGTGAGTTCAGCCGCAGTATCGTGCTGCCTGTACCGGTCAAAGAAGACGAGATTGAAGCCGTGCTTAAGGACGGCGTACTAACTATAAGTTTCTCTAAGCTCAAACAGGATACCGTTAAGAAAATTCAGGTTCTGTAGAATAGGCTCTGGCTAGAATAAAATACCCGGCATTTTCTCACGCCGGGTATTTTTTTAAGTGTTTGCCAGATTGCGAAGCACAAAGTGCACCAGGACTTGAGCCAGGGCTACTATAATCAATCCAACAATGGCATAGAGAATGGTATTTTTAGCGCTAGTGATACTAGTATCGTTACCACCACTGGTCACGTAGCGGAGGCCACCGACAATAATCATAATTACGGCCACCACGCCAACAACCGCTGACAATATATTTACCACATGTCGGATAATTCTATTAACCTGTTGCAGCGAGTCGTTATTACAATTACCGGTTGGGTTATTAAAGTCGTTTAATTGTAGATTTGAGCCGGCACAGAGACCATTTTGAATGTCCGTTGTCACTTGTTGGCTAGCAAAAGCCGCCGGAGCCAATTGGATTGTGAGAAGCACAAGAATAAGACCGGTGCTAGCAAGTAATTTTTTTAGCATACTAGCCCTAAGTATAGTGCAGATTTTTCTTTTAGCGTAGCGTTTAGCCGGTTGCTGAGATGTTATTCAGGACAAAGTGAACAACTACTTGAGCAAAGGCAACGATGATTAGGCCTATTAGGGCATATTGAATGGTCTTCTTGGCTGCTGCTACGCCGGTGTCATTACCGGCACTAGTAACGTAGCGGAAGCCGCCATAGATAATCATGACTACGGCAATAGCACCGACTAATACAGACAGTACGTTAATGATCGTTTTAATTATATTGGTGATGTTTGTCCCGGTATTTGAAGGACATGGAGACGCGCCATTAACGGTTGATGTAGCGTTGTCGAGATTGATATTAGAGCCGTTACAAAGACTGTTATGAATATTATCCGATGTTATTTGTGCATAGCTCGTACCCGCAGTAAGAGCCACGGGCGCCATGAAGGCAAACAGTAGGCTAGCTGACAGGATTAGAGTTTTTAGTTTTTGGAGCATTTTAATTTCCTTATTTACTTTTTATACAGTATATATGCGTTAGTATTCTGTCAATAAGCACGGGTTCTAGTTTACGTATGCCCCGATGACCGAACTGCCGCTTGGGCAAGACGCGTTTGAGCTGATGTGCTGGAGGTGGTAGTAGGTTTGGTTCCAACATTATTAAGCACAAAGTGAACTATGGCTTGGGATAAAACTACGATCACTACCCCAATAAGTGCGTACTGAATGGTCTTCTTGGCTGCTGCTACGCCGGTGTCATTACCGGCACTGGTAACGTAGCGGAAGCCACCGTAGATAAGCATAATTACAGCAGCGGCTCCAGCTAAGGCCGATAAAACATTAATAATTTTGATGATGAGACTATTTATATCAGAGCCCGCGTTGGTATTTGGGCCTGAGCTGCAGTCGCCATTATCAGAACCTGCTGCCACGTTGACTCCGCACTGGATAGCACTTTTAGAACTATCGGCAGCAGCCATCCCAGACATGCTGAACAGTGTCATGAGGACTAATGAGGCAATGATTATTAATTTTTTTATCATTTGATTAGTTTATCGAGTATGAAGCTAATTATAGTCCATGACAGGGCCACAATAATAAGCCCAATAACCGCCGAAGTAATACGTTTTCTAGAATTAGCCACCGCTTCTTGGTTACCGCCACTGGTAATTAGTGTGAACCCGCTGATAATTATCATGAATACTGCCAGTACCCCAGCTATAAGGGCCAACACACTGATGGTAATATGGATTGCATTGGTGATAGGATTATTGGGGTTCAAAGGTGTTTTGCAAACTGGGCTGCTGCCAGCGTTTGGTGAGTTACAGGCACTGTTGGGGTTTTTGGCATTGGAAAAAAAATCAAAGGCTTGGGTACTGACTGGAGATAGTAAAGTTAGCCCCAGGAACGCAACTATAAGAACCAGGTATTTGAAGCCACCTATCATGCTCTGCCTAACACAAAATTTACTATAAGCCCGGCAGAAGCAGCCACCACTAGCCCAACAATGGCGTGCACTAGTTGTCGCCGGGATTCAGTCACAATCGTCTCATTGCTGCCAGCACGGATATACCTAAAGCCGGCTATGACCACCATCAGTAGAGCAATAGCGCCAATGATGCTGAATAGTATGTTCATTATCAGTTGAAGGGTGTTGCCATCCGGTCCACTAGGTCCACCCGGTTGAGGCAGGCTTTTGGGGTCTATGAACTGGGCAAAGATCAGAAAGCCTAGTTTCATGGTTTTATACTACTTTACTGCCTATGAAGTTTACTAGGGCGGTAGCTACTAGGACTATAGCCAGCCCGATTATAGAATTAACTATCCGCTTACGGGCTGAAACGCCCTTTTCAGAGTTACCCATTGTGGTTGTGTATTGCACCCCGGCAACAACTATGGATATAACAGCCACAATCCCGGCCAGAAATAGCAACATGTCAACAAGAGCCAGGCCGATTAACCAAATGTCATTAGGAAAATTTACTTTTGGTGCACACTTCCCAAAAGCGTCATACTCTCCGTTGGTTATATACTTCCACCAGTGCGGGAAGCCAAAAAAATGATGTACTCCGTTATCTGTATTAGGGTTACAGACAGTAGATGCGAAATTTGTCATTAGCCACATTAGCTAAAAATCCCTCCTGGGATCAGCCATTGAACGAACCCGAAAATAAACATGAAGGTGAGCAGAGCTATTAAACCGTTAGATATTCTTTGCTTAGCCGCCGTAAGTTTTTGAGGGCTATCTCCGGCTATAGAATATTGAATTCCGCCAACTATAATTGTGGCAACAACCACAATCCCAACGCCGGCGCTGAGAAAATCAATAATTTGTTGCAGCCTTTTAATTATCAAGTTGTTTTTCAGGCAGTCTTTTAGGCCCGGATTATTGTTGCAAGCGACGCAACTTTTTAGCTGATCGGGGGTTAACGCCTTGCCGGGAGGATGGGCGCTTTCTGGATGGCAGTCATCTGCTGCCGCAGCCATACCAGCAGTCGTCATCATGAATATTGAGACAAGAGCTATGATTATCAGAATTGCCCGTATTTTTATATGTTTCATTTTGTCAGTTTATACAAGAACTATAGCATAATCGAGCCGTAAATTATTATTGAGGTGCAACAGATTATCGCTTATGCTATAGTCAGGTTAGAAAAAAGCGAAAATGAAACACTACAAAAAAATAGGGTTGGGGATTTTCCCTCTGATAGGGTTGGCTTTGATTTTTTTGCCGTTTCATAAAGCCTTTGCGGCCCCGGGCTTGATGATTACACCAGTCACCAGTGGCAGTCTTAATCTATCCTTCAAGGACCGTACCACTATAACCGGTACGGTCAACGGCGTGGCGGTGACCTATGTTGATAAGGGACCAACGGATACCAATTACCAATACGTAATACAAGAAAGTGGAATCTTTTGTAGCTCGGGCACTCCGTCTAATATAACTATCCTAAATAATGACATCGCCCTTAGTGGTGGGGGTAGTTCTACCGTCACTGCTCGTTTTGACGCAACAACTAGCACCGACGGTTCAGCGGGTAGTTGCACTGTCCATGGCTCTACACAGTTCGATGTGGGTAATCCTCAGAACGGTATGAACTTATTGCAATGGCAGGGAGGCAAGCTGCAAATTATAAACACTGGGGCTTCGTTAACCGAAATAGGCACCAGCGACTTATACGAAGCAGACCCTAGTGCGACTTGCGGTGGTGGTACAGTGGCGTTTGTAAACGGCGACGTAGCAACCATATATGGCCTAACCCCCAACGGTAGGGGCGGTTCAGATACCTCTAATTTTCCTGACCTGAGTGGTACGAGCCTTGCTACTGGTTCTGCTGCGTGCTTCGTAAACAAAATTAATCTGCATTATGATGTAAGCGGACTTAGCCCGAGTGACCAAAGTTATTTAGATGAGTCTAAACAAGGTTACGGCATAGGCGGTAGCCGCCAGCCGCCGGGGACCGATGCTGTCGGCGTATCACCTACGTGTGACCCCGGTACGGATTCGGGCTGTACCTGTACCGGTAATCCCGGCACCAATTTGGTTTGTACGACCACGAGTTCCACTCCGACTTCGACTAGTACTGACACTTCGGCATGCGTATTCAAAACAAACTCATCCGGCTGGGATACGGCCTTGTCATGGATGCTCTGCCCAGTGATAAACGGATTAAGTAAATCAGCAGACGGTATAAATTGGTTCGTTAAGAATCAGCTTAACTTTAGTGTCAAGGATAATTTGAGCGGCCCGGTTAAAAACGCCTGGTCAGTATTCAAGAATTTAGCTTCGATTCTTATTATTATTTTGATGCTGGTCATGGTTATGTCCCAGGCCATAGGCGGCAATATCTTTGACGCCTACACTATCAAAAAACTTTTACCAAAACTGGTGATAGCTATTATTATCATGCAGGTATCTTGGTATTTATGTATATGGCTAATAGGACTGGCTAACGATGCCGGACTGGGGATTGCGGATTTAATTTCAGCGCCGTTTGGTGGTGCTGGCTCTCTTGATTTGGGCAGTTTGCTGCACAATCTTGGTGGGTTGTGGCCAGGTTTAGTATCGGCCGGAACGGTCGCCGGGTTGATTACAGTCATTGTTTTTCATGGAGCACTTCTCAGCTTTGGCTGGCCGGTGCTTCTATTGGCAGTAATTCTAGTGGCAATAGCTACGCTTGTTGCTTTGGCTACTCTGCTATTTAGAAATGCCTTATTGGTTCTTCTGGTAATAACTTCACCCCTGGCATTCTTGGCCTGGGTGCTGCCCGGCACGCAGCAATACTGGAAGATTTGGAAAGATAACTTTACTAAACTTTTAGTATTCTTCCCGTTAGTAATGCTATTAATCTACGGAGGCAGGATATTTGCCTGGACGGCGGGCAATCTGGGTACCCCCGGGGGCCTTGATGTCATAATGGTCTTGATTGGGTTTTTCGGACCTTATTTTTTCTTACCAAAGACTTTTAAGTGGGGCGGCACATTCTTGTCACAAGCCTCAACCGCTATTAATGATTCGTGGCCGGTCAAAAAAGG
>CAZVAN010000031.1:0-7089 GCA_964625245.1 uncultured Candidatus Saccharibacteria bacterium
GTTTGGTTGCCGCAGTTGAAACAAAGCGGCGCATCAGCAACCTGGTGTGATTTGCGCGGCTGAGACTCGCTGGCTTGAGCTTTTTGCGAGACCGAAGGGCTGGGTGCGGTCGAAGCAGCGACTGTTTCTACAGGTTCGGCAGACAGGGCTTCTTCGGGAACCAAGCTCTCGTCAACAACAACTTTATCGTCTAGGAAACTGGTCTGATTTTCTGGCATGTCTTCTATACTGGCTAGGCCAACTTCCAGCTGATCGTCAAAGCTTAGATAGGTCTTACCCAGGCGACGGAAGATGTAGTCAATTATAGAGCTAGCTGTGCGGATTTCCGGATCATCGGTAATGCCCGACGGAGCAAAGCTGGTACTGGTGAAGTTACGGACATAGTTTTTAAGCGGTACCCCGAACTGCAGACCATAGCTAACGGAGACTCCGAAAGCGTCCATAAGACCCCGCAGCGTGGAGCCCATTTTGGCGCTGCTAATAAACAGTTCGCCGGGCTTGCCTTCGTCGTACTCGCCAACAATGGCGTAGCCGCGGACGCCGCCAACCGTGAACTTGAAGATTTTAGAATTACGAACCATGGGCAACTCGCGGCGCACAGCTCCGCGTAGCATGACGGTTTCATGTACTGCTTCATCAACTTCGGCTAGAGTCACGGGCACATGGGCTGCTACCTCGGATGATTCGCCCTTAACTTCTTTTTTGGCCATACTAAGTGGCTGGGCAACTTTGCAGTTGTCGCGGTAGATAGCCACGGCTTTAAGGCCCATTTTCCAAGCATCAATGTGCAGCTGCTCGATATCTTCAACAGTCGCTTCTTCGGGCATATTGACGGTTTTACTTATAGCCCCAGATAGAAACGGCTGCACAGCGGCCATCATTTTGACATGTCCTAGATAGTGAATGGCGTTATCACCCATGCTGCAAGCAAAGACATTTAGGTGCTCCGACTTTAGTGCAGGAGCACCAATGATGGTTTTTTCAGTGTCGATATAAGCTATGATTTTGTCAACTTCGGCTTGGCTGTAGCCTAGGGCTGCTAGGGCTCTTGGTACGGTTTGGTTGACGATAAACATCGTGCCGCCACCAACCAGTTTCTTAACTTTAGTGAGGCCTAGGTCGGGTTCAATGCCAGTGGTATCGCAGTCCATCATCAAGCCAATGGTACCGGTTGGCGCCAAAACTGTAGCTTGAGAATTGCGGACACCATGCAGCTCGGCCAGTTCGACGGCTTCATCCCAGGCGCTAGCGGCAGCTGATAACAGCTCTTCGCTGACAGCTGATGGATCAATCTTATTAACTTCTTCTCGGTGCATTTTCAGCACCTTGTTCATGCCTTCGTGGTCCTTATTATAGCCGGCAAACGGACCCACCTTAGCAGCAATCCGAGCACTGGTGGCATAGGCCTGACCGGTCATTAATGCCGTTATGGCAGCGGCCTGAGCTCGGCCCTCTTCAGAGTCGTATGGCAAGCCTTGAGCCATCAAAAGTGCACCCAGATTAGCGTATCCTAGTCCAAGTTCGCGGTAAGCCCGGGCGTTACGGTCGATGTTTTTGGTTGGGTATTCGCTGTAACCCACTAAGATTTCCTGCGCTGTGAACATGATTTCTACAGTGTGTTTGAAGGAGTCGATATCAAAACTAAAATCATCATTTAAGTACTTAAGCAGATTGATGGAAGCCAAATTGCAGGCCGAGTTGTCCAAGTGCATGTACTCGCTACAAGGGTTGCTGGCGTTAATCCGTCCGGCATTCGGCGTAGTGTGCCATCTATTGATAGTGGTATCGAACTGCATACCGGGGTCAGCGCACTCCCAGGCAGCTTCAGATATTTGACGCAAGATGTCGCTGGCTTTTTTAGTTTCAATTACTTCGCCGGTAGTAACAGACCGCATTTCATAGTCTTCGCCAGCTTCTGCGGCTCGCATGAATTCATCGGTTACCCGGACGGAGTTATTGGCATTTTGATACTGCACACTAAAGCTGTCCTTACCATCAAGTGTCATGTCGAAACCGGCCTGCTCCAGTACTCTAGCTTTGCGCTCCTCAATAGCCTTACACCAGATAAATTCTTCGACATCGGGGTGATCGGCATTCATGATTACCATCTTGGCAGCGCGCCGGGTTTTACCGCCGCTCTTAATAGCTCCGGCGGAAGCGTCGGCGCCACGCATAAAGCTCAAAGGCCCGCTGGCTGTACCGGCACTTTTACCAAGACGTTCCTTGGAGGAACGAAGCGAACTGACGTTGATGCCAGATCCGGAACCGCCCTTAAAAATCATGCCTTCTTCGGCATACCAATTCAAAATAGCCGGCATAGTGTCTTCAACTGCCAATATAAAACAGGCGCTGGCCTGCTGGGAGCGCTCCGGCACGCCAATATTGAACCAGACTGGTGAGTTAAAGGCCGCTCGCTGAGTCGCTAAAATGTACTTGAGTTCCTCGCGGAAATCCTCGGCTTCATGCTCATTTTCAAAATAGCCTTCCTGAAGTCCGGTGCGAGTTACGGTATCGGCGACTCGATCAATCAAGTGTTTAAGAGAAGATTCCCGGCCTTTGGTCCCGGGGGTACCAGTGAAGTATTTCTGGGCAACGATATTAATGGCGTTCAGGCTCCAGTTCTCTGGAAATTCTATGTTTTTTTGTTCGAATACAGCTTTGCCTGTCCCGGGATTGGTTATTGCCGAATCCCTTTTGACCCAAGTAATTGTGTCGTAGGCCTTGGTTTTGGGTGCTGTAAAGAGTCTTTTAACAGCACCTGGTTTTGTCGCTTGCGCCATGGTTTTTTACCCCTCTTCTAGTTGTTTTATTTTTAAAGTTTTTGTTTAGAGCTAGCTGGCTGATTTACGATTTCTTGAGAGTCTCTCACCTTCCCAAGAAGTTCACCACCCTATTTGCTCCCCTAGACTGTCCTTATATTAAATGTAAGTACCGCCTAAAGCAACATGTTAGCTGACGTTTTTCTACTTTTTATTTTTCAGCTCTTTAGCAGAGGTCTTGGCTCTCGGTTCTTCAGCTCTAGACTCGCGTATGCGGGAAAGTTCTTTCTCGAAACTAGTGATGTCTTTGAAGTTGCGGTAGACGCTGGCAAAGCGTACATAAGCCACTTCGCTTAAGCCCGGCAACCGTTCCATAACCATCTCGCCAACATCTTTGCTGGAGATTTCCGGTTCACCGCGCTCATATAGGTCGCGTTCAATACCAGCTACGAAACTTTCCAGTTGGACAACTGTAACCGAAGTCTTTTCGCAGGCGTGCTGCAGGCCGGTCAGTAATTTTTCTCGACTGAATAGCTGGCGTGTGCCGCCTCGTTTAACCACAACCAAACTTGGCCGTTCCAGCCGCTCGTAGGTTGTGAACCTGTGTCCGCATTTCAGACATTCCCGGCGGCGCCTAATAGCCTCGCCGTCAGCAACATCGCGTGATTCTATAACCTTATTTTCGCAGGACCCACAATGGTGGCACTTCACATCAATACCTCTTTTATCGAACTGTTATTTAAGGTGCTATCACTACATGTAGTGTTAGTGACTTTTATATTAGCCCCACGTGTAGTGCTTATGCAAGTATTTTTTGCTGTAATTATCACAAGGTAGCCGTTGACTAACTAGTGTTACTTCTTCTTAGACTTTTTAGCTTTGTCGGGCTTGGTCTCAGGCTCGTCGTCTTCTGGCTCAGCTTTGGTATCTTCATCTTCGGTCGTATCTTTGGCTGACTCGTCGTTATCACGAGGTTTCCTAGAAGTAAAACGTCTCAGGAATGACGGCTTGTCCAGCTCGTTGTCGTCCTCAGTTTGAGATTCGTCTTTGTGACTGTCGTTTTGCTCATCATGCAAGGACCAGATATTGGGGGCGTCATCGTCGTCTTTATGAAAGTCGTGGATGTCGCCAGACTCTTGATCGTCTTTGAGCTCCATATCAATGCCGGCCATGGTTTCGTCGTCAACTTGTTGGTCCGGTGTAAATACCCGAGGCTTATCGTCAGATTTAACTTTCCGAATTAGGTCAGCAGCTTTGGTGTCACGAGTAGCAAAGTAGCTATCGTCAAAACCGGTAGCTACCACTGTCACGATGATTTCGCCTTCTAGATCGGGGTTAATGGTTGCACCAAAGATGATGTTGGCTTCGGCATCAGCAGCGGTAGTAATCGTCTCGGCCACGGTGTTGATTTCGTGCATGCTCATGTCTAGGCCGCCAATGACATTGAACAAAATACCGCGAGCGCCATCAATTGATACTTCCAGCAGTGGTGAGCTGATGGCTTGAGTAGCCGCATCAATCGCTCGGGTTTCGCCACTGGCCCGTCCGATACCCATGAGAGCTGAGCCGGCGTTGGCCATGACAGTTTTAACGTCAGCAAAGTCAAGGTTTACTAACCCATGCACAGTAATAAGATCAGATATGCCTTGAACTCCTTGGCGGAGAACATCGTCAGCCACTTTGAAAGCTTCCAGCAGTGGCGTACGACGATCGATGGTTTGCAGTAATCGGTCGTTAGGGATTGTAATTAAAGTATCAACTTGAGCTCGCAATTTTTCTATAGCGATCTCAGCATTTCGGCGACGTTTCTCGCCCTCAAAAGCAAATGGCTTGGTCGAGAAACCAACCACTAAAGCTCCACCCTCTTTAGCAAGGCGAGCCACAATATGTCCGGCACCACTGCCCGTGCCACCACCAGCGCCAATGGTAACAAAAACCATGTCGGCACCCTCTACGGCTTTTTTAATGTCTTCCGCAGATTCTTCAGCTGAACGCTGGCCAACTTCCGGGTCAGCACCCGCACCCAGACCTCGGGTTGTTTCGCTCCCGATATGAATTTTTTGGTTAGCTTTGCTGTGGTGCAGAGCTTGAGCGTCAGTATTGACGGCTATAAAATCGACTCCTGAAACACCGGACTCTACCATCCGATTAATAGCTGCTCCACCGGCTCCACCAACTCCTACCACCTTAATACGGGCAAATGTTTCGATTGCGGGTTCTACTTGGGGCATATGTTCTCCAGTCCTCCGACCTTTAGTAAGATATGTTCTATTATAGTCAACCAAGTTACTGAATGCAATTACTACTCAGTCTCGTTTTTTGTACCCGGTTTTGAACAAGTTATTTATTCAGTTGAGGATAATTACTTTTTAACCCGTCTAAGCAGGCTGTTGATAGTCCCGTTGAATGATTGCAGGAACCCTGGAGCCACTTCAGCAAATCCTTCGGCTTGGGCGGGACCTAGATATAAATCGAGTAGCATTAGACCAACAGCCGGGGCAAAGCGGTGTTCATCAAGGCCGTCTACAACCCTGGTGATATGTTTCCAGCTACCAACTCTAGCTGGCAGTTCTAAAACGTCTTTGGCCACCTCAGCTATAGCCGGCAACTTAGCGGTTCCACCGGTTAGAACTATGCCTCCAGGTAGTTTTCTGGAACGATGAATTTTTTTGAGTTCCTTGTCGACGAATTCGAATAACTCCTCTACCCTGGCCTCGGCAATCATCCTCATTGTGGCCTTATCGAAGCGAAACTCTTCACCGTTTTTAACGAAACTGGTTTCGCCAGTTGTGCCTTTAGCCAAGCTGGCATATTTGATTTTTACTAACTCCGCCACATCTAGGTCGGTCTTCAGACCAATGGCCAGGTCATTAGTTATATGATTGCCGCCCATTGGGATAACCGCTATGTGTTCCACTTCGCCATCTTCTATAACAACCATGTTTGTTGTGGCTGCGCCTATGTCCAAGACTGCTACTCCCGACTCTTTCTGTTTCCGATTAAGCAACGCTTCGGCAGCAGCCAGGCTGGTTACAGTGTGATGGGTAGCTCTTAGCTCAGCCTTTTGGAGTACCTGCTCCAGGCTTTTCAGCGCCGGCGTAGATGCTACTACAATATGGGTATCAACCTCTAGGCGTACTCCGTGCATACCAACCGGGTCTTTAATATTATCCTGGCCATCAAGACGGTAGTTTTTAGCAAAAACCTGAATAATGTCTTTATTAGGCGGCAGTTGGACGATGGTGGCTGCTTCTTCCACACGCATACGGTCTTCTTGATTAATTTGGCGATCAGGTGAGCTGATAGCAATAACACCCCTGGAATTAAGACCCTCAATGTGTGTACCGTTAATATTTACAGTGGCCCGGCGAATTTCCCGCCCAGAGATACGTTCGGCTTCGCCGATGGCTTTTATAACGGCTTCGGTAACTTCTTCTACATGGGCCACATTGCCTTTGCGCATACCGCTATTCTCGGCTTCCGAGAAACCTATGATGCTCGGTGTTTGGACATCAGCTGCCATTTCACCTACCACACATCTTACAGCGGTGGTTCCTATATCCAGACCGATGTAATAGCTTAGTTTTTGAGAATCCATTGAGTTTTTATTATATCTTCTTTTCGAAAGTATACCTCTTACGGTTTACCTATAGCAAGGTTAGGATTTCGGCGCCTTTATCTGTTACCAGCACTGTGTGTTCAAAATGAGCGGATAAGGAGCCGTCGTGGGTGGCAACCGTCCAACCATCTTTCAAAAAATCGACGCGCCAGTCACCCAAGGTGGCCATTGGCTCAATAGCGATGGTCATGCCGGCCATTAGAGTTGGGCCGGTACCAGAAACACCGTAGTTTGGAATATTGGGCTCCTCGTGAACATCATAACCAACGCCGTGGCCAACAAGATCGCGGACAATGCCAAGTTTATAGCTGTCTAACACATTTTGGACGGCAAAAGAAATATCGCCGACGCGGGTGCCGTCACCCTTTATGGCATCTATTCCAGCTTCTAAGGAGCGTTTGCTGCCCTCTATAAGCCTTTTAACGTCACTAGACGGCTCTTTATCACCAGCAACGACTGTTATTGCACTATCGACCACCATACCGTGATTTGCGACAGTTAAGTCCAGCTTAACTATATCGCCATCTTTAAATTTGGTCTTAGTGGGGATGCCGTGCACTACTGCGTCGTTGATGGATATACATATGGCATCCGGGAAGCCCTCGTAGCCAACCAGAATAGGCTGGAGGCCAGCAGTTTTTACAGCTTTTAGAGCGGCCTCAGCTATATCGCGACCAGTCGCGCCCGGAACTACGAGCTTTGACAGGTCGT
>CAZVAN010000032.1:0-6629 GCA_964625245.1 uncultured Candidatus Saccharibacteria bacterium
ATAACTACGGAAATACGCGGCTTGCTGACATTAAATGTTGGTTTCGACATTATGACTGCTTCTATTATACTGTAGCTAAACACTGCTTATGAATAAACCTAAAAAAGGTGGGCGCCATTCCAGATGGGTAAAGATTAAGGCCCATATAGCTGGCAGTTCTAAAAAACGCAAAACGTTGTACGGTGTGGCTGCCTTATTCGTGACATATTTAATCTTGATGTGCTTTTTTGGAGCTATTTATCAGCTCCAGCACCGCCACGACAAAATAGAGCTGGGGACTAGCTTCACGCCGGATGTGGCCCAGGACTTGGGAGTCGACTGGAAAGCGAATTATATCGCTCTGCTTGATGATTTAAAGTTTAGAAATTTCCGCTTAATGAGCTACTGGGAAGATTCAGAACCGACTCCCGGAAATTACAATTTTGACAACCTGGACTGGCAATTTCAGCAGGCCGATATGCGCGGCGCCAAGATCTCCCTAGCGATCGGGCTGCGCCAACCCAGGTGGCCGGAATGCCACCAACCAGACTGGGCTAGCCAGCTCGAAACCACAAACAAAGCTCTATGGCAACAAGACCTGAATACCTACATAAGCACAGTGGTTAACCGCTACAAAAATAACCCGGCTCTGCAAAGCTGGCACCTAGAAAACGAATATTTCAACCGGAATTTTGGTTCCTGCCATGACTACAGCAAAGCCCGTCTTAACTCAGAAATCGCCCTGGTTAAAAAGACTGACCCCAATCATCCGGTAGTGATTACCCTGGCCGACCAGCTTGGCTTCCCGTTTTTCGGGCCGTTTGGAGACATCTTGGCAACTTCGCTCTATAGGGGTAATTATGTTAAGTTCATCGGCTATTTCCCGTACCCAATTCCAACCTATTTCTATAGCGCTAAAGCCTTCTTTATAAAGCTGTTGCACAATAAACCAATTTACATTCACGAACTCCAAAACGAGCCCTGGGGGCCAAAACCAACCAAAGAGCTAACCAGTGCCGAACAACTCCACTACATGAGCACCTCGCGGATGCGCGGCAACTTTAACTTTGGCATCCAGACCGGTATGAAAAAGATGTACTTTTGGGGCGCTGAGTGGTGGTATTGGCGCAAAACTCACTTTAACGACAACTCCCAATGGGAAACCGTACGCTCCGAAATGCAATTTGCCGACCAACAAAACGCCCAGAACGGCTATTAACTGCTGGTAAAGTTTCGGAGGCCGTCTTTTACCATGAGGGCGTAGGCCATAGTGTTATCCCCGGTGTTGTGTTTATGCGCTGCTGAACCTGTATATTTTTTGTATCGCACGTTGTCTGGATAGGCTGATGTAACAGCCTTCACTGACTCGTCTAGCTCTAAAAGCTTGCTGCCAGCCACGCTTCCCAGCTTGACCACCATAGAAGGATACTCAACAAGCGCGCCCTTAATATCGGTCATTAATCTTTGGTGTCCCAGGCTTTTGCGTAGCGCTCTATTTGAGGGGTTAAAAAGGCCAGCCGCAATAAATGCCGCATAGTCAAGCCAGATCCCGGGAGGGGCACTGATTTCGGCAGATACGGGCAGCCCCGAATCCCGAGTAACACTGCCGCCATCATTAGTAGAAGCACGAAAATCCCTTATTAACTTTGCTGTGTTTGGGGCTTCGTCTATATTCATGTGCGTAACTTCGTACACATCTGAACCAACCCTAGCGACTGCCGGTACGACCGAGCCTCCAAATGAATAGCCAGTTAGACCTATTTGGTCAACACCTTGACCCTCTAAAGCACTTACTATCTGCTCAGCCAATGGCCGCAAATCGCCTTCAGCGACTGTTTGTAATTCTTGGTCGTTCAGTTCGTATGCAGAGTTATCTAAGAAACCGTTGTTGGTGAATACATAGAATGGTACTTCTGGAGCTACGATTTCCTGCGTAATTTTTCCAATTAGATTTTGGACTGACTTCCATTTTTGTGCGTAAGAGGTAACTAGCGCAATCGCCCGGCGGTTGTCGTAATCCCCTTTAGGCAAGAGTACAGCTGCGCCTATTTTTCTACCCCTGCTGGTTGGTAGGAGGCTAAGCTTAGGCATCTCAGAATTCATGTCATCAAGAGAACATCTAGACCATTTCTCGAATACCTCTAGCGTATGGTCGTCCACAAGAGGATAGAGCTCATCCGGAACCTTAAATCCTAACTCAACAGCACTCATATTAGGGCATATTATACTATTTTTCTGCACTTGAGTCAAGGAGAGGATTGCCGTACAATAAAAAGGTTATGAAAAAAGCTCCAGGTAAGATTGTTAACCGCCGCGCCAGATTCGACTACGAACTAGGCGATAGCTTAAGTGTGGGCTTGCAACTTACCGGTGCCGAGACTAAAGCCCTTAGAATGGGCCACGGGCAGCTGCGGGGCGCCTTCGTTAACGTTAAGGACGGGGAACTGTGGCTTACGGGCGCTCAGATCAGCTCAAGCAGCGGCGTACCGCTATCGCCGGATGAGCAAACCCGCAGCCGCAAGTTGCTGGCCAAAAAACGCGAAATTGACGGCCTGATGGCTGCCCGACAACAGGGAAAAAGTATCATCCCGCTTGAACTTCTTACCAGAGGTCGCTACATTAAACTGAAGATTGCCGTCGGCAAGGGCCGCAAAAAATATGACAAGCGTGAAACCTTAAAACGCCGCCAGCAAGAAAGAGACGTCAGGAGGCAGGTATCATAAAAATCTATTCGTGGAATGTTAACGGAATCCGGGCGGTCATCAACAAAGGCGCCTTCGCTGACTTTATGGCCAAGCATCAGCCCGATATTTTGTGTCTGCAAGAAACCAAAGCTCAAGAAGGCCAAGCTGTTATAGATTTACCAGACTATGCTGAATACTGGAACTCTGCTGAAAAGAAAGGCTACAGCGGCACAGCAATACTCACTAAAGTTAAGCCACTTGAGGTCATAAAGGGACTGCCGGACAACATTATTGCCAAGTACAAAGTTCACGGTGATGTATACGGCGACCCAAACAAAGAGGGGCGTGTGATAACCGCCGAATTCGAAGATTTTTTTGTGGTAGGCGTATACACCATCAACGTTAAAGACGATCTCAGCCGGCTGCCAATTCGTGAGGCTTGGGATAAGGCTTTTTTGGCCTGGTGCCGACAGCTAGAGGAGAAGAAGCCGGTAATCTTTTGCGGCGACTTGAACGTGGCCCATACTGAAGATGATTTGGCCCGGCCCAAAGAAAACGAGGGCAAGCGCGGTTTTACCGATGAAGAGCGAAGCGGCTTTCAAAAACTTATCGACCACGGGTTTATTGATACCTTTCGGCTGTTCAAGCAGGGCAATGGTTTTTACAGCTGGTGGACGCACTGGGCCAATGCTAGGGAACGGAACGTGGGCTGGCGGATTGACTACTTCTTAGTCTCAGCCGGTCTTAAAGATAAGGTCAAGGCCGCCGCCATTCACGCCGATGTCATGGGGTCCGACCACTGCCCGGTCAGCATAGATCTAAGTGTATGAAAACTGTAGCCATCATATATGGTTGGACTGGCGGCGGCTGGAGCGCCCGGCATTTTAGAGACGAATTACAAAAGGCAGGCTTCAAGGTCATTTCAAATCGTGAAAAAGCCAATATAATTATTGCGCACTCTGCAGGCTGTTACCGAGTCCCTGATAAGACTAGCGCGCAATTAATTTTGTTAATTGGAGTGGCATATTGGCCAGAAAAACGATTAAGATCCAGAGCTATGAATAGATTTATTAATGGTCTAAAACAAGATAGGGACCGAGGGGGGCTTTATATATTCCATAGATTCATGTGGCAATTGTTTTACGCAATCAAACGTCCTGGCGACGTTGTTACTTCACTACGTAATCATAAAAGTCTAGATTTTTTAGAAAAGCTTAAACAGAAAAAAGTGATAATAGTTAGAAATAGTTGTGACGAATATTCTAGCCCGAAGATAGGGACTAGCCTTACTGGATATTCAAATATAAAGCTTGTCGAGCTACCCGGGTTTCACGACGATTATTACACGAACCCTAGACCTTATATCGATTTACTCCTCAAAGAACTATAATTAGTCTATGGCAAAGATTAAGGGCAGGCCGTTTGCAGTTTTTGATATCGATGGGACCCTTATTAGGTGGCAGCTTTACCATGCCGTGGCTGATAGTTTGGTAAGTCTGGGTTTTATTAGCCATGAAAAATTTCAGTCGATAAAAGATGCTCGGATGGTCTGGAAGCGGCGCGAAACGCCTGATTCGTTCAGAAACTACGAGCTTGAGCTGGTAGAACTCTACGTTGATATACTGGCAAATATTACCACTGATCAGTTCGACAAAGCCGCCCAGGCGGTTTTTGATGAATACAAGGATCAAGCCTATGCCTACACCAGAAATCTCATCAAAGATTTAAAAAAACAAAACTACTTAATATTCGCAATTTCCGGCTCACAGACCGAGATAGTATCCAAAATGGCAAGCCACTACGGCTTTGACGGCTTTGTGGGTCGCGAGGACGAGCGTGTGGGCAACAAGTTCAGTGGCAAATCAACCACGCCAATCTTCGCTAAGGATAAGTCTCTAAAGCAGCTTGTGAAAAGCCACAGGGCTTCATACTCGGGTAGCATCGGTGCAGGTGACAGCCATAGTGACATCAAGATGCTCGAGCTGGTAGAAGAGCCGATAGCCTTCAATCCCGAGAGAAGTTTATTTGAACACGCTAAGCGTAGTAAGTGGAAGATTGTGATTGAGCGCAAAAACATGATTTATGAGCTGGAGGCAGGTGATGGAAATACCTACATACTGGCATAGGCAAACTGCCAGCGAACCATTTTTCAAAGATGTGGTCTGGAGCAAACCGGAGACTAAAGCCCACTCCGGTAAACTGCTAGTTGTTGGTGGTAATAAACACAGCCTAACAGCACCGGGAATAGCTTACGCTGCTGCTACGCGCGCCGGGGCCGGTACGGTTCGAGTGCTGCTTCCGGATTCGGTACGTAAAACCATTGGCAAGAGCTTTGATGAGGGCGAATTCGCGCCGAGCAATCCCAGCGGTAGCTTTAGCAAGAACGCTTTGGGTCAAATTCTGGACTGTGCAGATTGGGCCGACGCCACGCTGCTAGCTGGCGACTTTGGTCGTAACTCTGAAACCGCCGTCCTGCTAGAACAGGTAGTTGAAAAGTATAGCGGCAATTTAGCTATCAGCCAGGACAGCCTGGACTATTTTGTAGGCGATATTGGTAAGCTAACCGACAAGGACAATATCGTTATTGTCGCAAGCCTCAGCCAGCTTCAAAAGATGACTCGCGCCGGTATGAGCTCGGTTATAGTCCAGCATTCTATGAGTCTGCAGGCACTGGCCGGACTTTTAAATAGCTGGAGTCGGGAAACCAAAATTAAGATATTGACCTACCATGGCGGCAATCTGATTTATGCCGATGGCGGGCAGATTAGCACAACTCCGGCCGCTGAACTGCAGAACTGGCAAGTGCCGCTGGCCGCATGCGTCGCAGTCTGGTGGATGCAGCAACCCAGACAACGTTTTGAAGCCATCACCACCGCTATCTATGACTATCTCAAGAATTAACGTCTTAAACTACTTAGGACGGGTGCGGGTTTTCGAGACTTTGACTTCTTTTGTTTATAGCTTTTTTGCAAGTTAACCGGCTTTGCATAGCGTTTGGCCTGAGTAATCGTGTAGGATGATACAGCTATCGCCACCAAGGCCATGAAAATATAAGCCTCTAGCTCAGCGCCAAAAATCTTAACGTTAAAATCTCGGGCTGGATTGTATGCGTAGGCATGCCACCTAAGCGCCACCGAATCGAAGTATGCGAACGGAATTGAGAACAACATAAAATCCAGCACGAACTCCCAATGCTTTTTCAAAAAACGTCTATGGCGGTGCCAAATGATTATTATTGCCGACCCAGCGAAAAAAATATCGGTTGCAAGATAGCCGAATTTGCTCGCATTTATCACTTTCGAGTCCTCCTTGGAAAGTAGTTCCAGAAAATTAGAGTTACAGTAACAATATAAAGTGTTACGAAAACTAAAAATCCGTATTCCTCAAGGGGAAGATAGGCAATCCTTGGACCGATGCAGCAATCTCTAGGCCATTCCCAAACCTTAGTTAAATAAGCTACTACATCCCAAGGAACGCTGAAGATTAGTGCGGCGATAACAGCTTTAAAATAGATGATTTTATATCGTATTAGTAGATTCCAGAAGAAAAACCACAATATACTCATCGGCAACAGCACGAACCAAACTAACCATGTGAAGTAAGGTGAAAAAATATAGTGCATTTTTATTTTTGCTAACTTCCTATATTTAACAACAGGGCAATGAAATGTTCAATAGCTATAAAAAATGGTGGGTGAGGAGGGAATCGAACCCTCAATCCGTAAGGAACACGATTTTGAGTCGTGCGCGTATACCAGTTCCGCCACTCACCCTCGTCGAAGCTTGCGCTTCTTGCATTTCGCTTTAGCCAATCTGCCTAAAGCTCAGTCTTAAGCTATTCTTCTCCTCTCAAAATTTCAAACAGCGACGCTTGGTTTAAAATTTTGTTTCCTTGCTCCGGAACAGATTGGCAACGCTGTTTATTGTACAATAAAGATAAGCTTATGGACATCAACAGTAATAACCA
>CAZVAN010000033.1:0-6059 GCA_964625245.1 uncultured Candidatus Saccharibacteria bacterium
GCAAAAAAGTTAACATTATATGCTGTTAGTATACCGTAATATCCCCAGTGTGTAAGTTGATAGTTAAGCATTAGCACGTGCAACAGTTTTGGTATAATACTTATTAAATGGAGCAAGCAATCGAGTAATGGCTACTAATCGACCCCGCAGGCCGACTAACCGCGTGACTACGCGCAGCGGAAAAGTGATAAAAATTAATCGCTCTTTTAGTGAACGATTTGTGGCAATGCGCGAGGGTAAATCGCTCCGTAAAGTCCAGCGGCTCCGAGGTCTGCCAAAATCACGAATTAAGCGAATTGTCTGGAGATTGCAGCCCAAACGCCTGGCTGAGTACTGGTTTAGCCGAGATGGCGCCATTATGGCTCTGAAGATTTCTGGGATAGTAATTTTACTTATGTTTATTACAACTCTGGCGGTCTTTGCCTATTTTAGAAAGGATTTGCCAGACATCTCGGTCACCGGCAATAACCTGGGCGGCAGTATCAGCTATTACGACCGCACCGGGCAGACATTGCTTTGGCAGGACTACAATGCGGTAAAACGGGTGCCGGTTCAGGGGAGCGAGATTTCAAACTACCTCAAACAGGCCACTGTGGCCGTTGAGGACCGTGATTTCTATAACCACCGCGGCTTCGATATTAAAGGCATTGCTAGGGCCGCTATCAATGACTTAACTCACCGAGGCAGTACCCAGGGCGGTTCAACTATTACCCAGCAGCTGGTTAAGCTCAACCTAGACTGGACTCAACAGCGCAGCATTACCCGTAAGGTCAAGGAAATTATCCTGGCGGTGGAGTTGGAGCGCAGCTACACCAAGGCTGATATTTTGACCGGCTATCTTAACGCCGCGCCGTATGGCGGAGTTGACCAGGGCGTGCAGGCCGCGGCTGCCGACTATTTTCACGAAAAACCCAGCCAGCTGACCCTGGGCCAGGCGGCTATGCTGGCTGCTATTCCTAAGTCACCCACCCTTTATTCCCCTTATAGCGGCGACTATTTTAATAAACAAGACTTCTTAGACAGGCAGCATTATGTTCTTGATAGCATGGTCAACCAACATATGATTACCAAGGCTCAAGCCGCCACCGCCAAGAAAGAGGACGTATTGGCTGAAGTTCATCCACAGGAAACCAAATACGCCGGTATCAAGGCTCCCTATTTTGTACTGGCGGCCAAAAAAGAACTTGATACAAAATTCACCTGTAGCGGCACAGTTGGTTGTATTAAGCCCGGCGGTTGGAAAGTTATTACTACCATGGATATGAACCTCCAGAACAAGGCCGAGGAAGTAGCCCAGCAAAACATCCCTAATATTAAGCGTTATGGTGCTGATGAGGAGGCCCTGGTGGCCGAGGATGTTAAGACCGGCCAGATGGTGGCCTTGGTTGGTGGTACCGACTTTAATGACCCGGACCACGGTGAGATTAACTACGCCCAGATAAATATTTCGCCGGGCTCGAGCTTCAAGCCGTATGATTACACATCCCTAATTGATAATGGCACTAATGTCGGCGCCGGTTCGGTGCTATATGACATTCAGCAACCGCTGCCGGGCTATCCTTGTACCGATAAAGGCGCGCCGCCGCCCAAAGGCACCGGTAACTGCCTGCAGGACTATGACTTCCGCTACCCTGGCCCGCTGACCCTGCGCTACGCCATTGGCGGCTCACGCAACGTGCCGGCCGTCAAAGCCATGTTAACTGTTGGTACTAACAAAGTCATAAACATAGCCGACAGTCTGATGAGCGCACCGGGAGCTTACCAGTGCTATAACCCCGGCGTTGACGTCAATAACGCAACCGTTAAAGACGAGGCGCCTTGTTACGGTGCCTCAGCCATCGGCGACGGCGCTTACGTGCACCTGGATGAACACGTCAACGGCTTGGCATCGCTGGGCCGTCTTGGCCAGGCAATTCCGCAAACCTACATCCTTAAAATTGAACCAGCCAGCTCCACTAAACCAATTTATGAATGGAAGCAGCCGAAAACCGGCGACAAAGATGTTAAGCAAGTTGTCCGCCCGGATGCCGCCTACATTGTTGATAATATGGCAAGCGATCCTAACGCCAGCTACCTACCGGCCGGTTATTACAAGTGGCAAAACTATAATGGCTGGAGAACTGCCGTCAAGACCGGAACCACCAACAACGGCTTTGACGGACTGATGATGGGTTGGAATACCGAGTACGCAGTGGGCAGCTGGGTTGGCTATCACACCCGCAACCGGGCTCTAACCGGGGCTATGGAGTACTCAACCACGCCGCTAACCAAAGGGCTGATGACTTACGCGCTAGACAGCCTGCATACCAAGCCCGTTAACTGGGTGCAGCCGGCTGATATTAAGACCGCTCCGGCTTTTGTTATAACCTCTCATGTTGGCATAGGCTCAGTAGAGCCCAGCCCCAGCACCGACATTTACCCTTCATGGTATGTGCCCAAAAGCAGCAACAACGCCAACCAAACCATAGACAAAGTTTCCAACAAAGTAGCCACCACCTGCACGCCAGATCTGGCCAAGCAAAATCAGGGCGGCAATTCGTCGGCCAATGCCTTCTCGATTGATATTTATAATGGAGCCGCGGGGGGCTCCAGCTCCGGCGGCCAGGATGACGTCCATAATTGTAATGACACTAAGCCTAGTATTTCGGTATTCATAGACGGCACGGATGTGAGCAATGGCGGCAGCGCCAGTTGCAACGGCAGCTGTACCATCACAGCCACGGCCATTGCCGGAACGCATCCGTTTAGTGACCCGCAATACGCCCAATTCCCTGGAACCGTTAATCTGCTTGTTGGAGGTCAAGTTGCCCAGACCCAAGGAATCAGTGACTCACCAAGTACTGTCAGCTTTACCTATTCTGGTAGCGGAACTCAGACCATATCGGTTCAAGTAATTGATAGTGTGCTCTATGACACTACAAGCCCAGGCGCCAGTGTAACTTTCACGGCAAGTTTAACCGGCTTTTCAGCTAGCCGAGTTGGAACTAGCGTAAGCTTTAACTGGTCGGGTGGAGTGGGCCCATACACCGTATACCGCAATGGTACAGCTCTTACCGGCGCATGTGCCAACGCACCGGGCACTAGCTGCTCAGCTACCGTTGCAAACTCAAGCGCTAGCTATTACGTCCAGGATAACGATGGCAATAAGTCCGCTACGGTCAGCGCCTAAATAGTTTTTAGTTCTTTTCTAGGCTTCCAAAAATGTATTTAGGGCCGAGCGAACATCCGCTACTGACATCAAGGTGGCTGGTTTCTTGCCGGAGCGGACATTGGGGCCAATGGCGCCGTCAAAACCCAGCTTTTTGGCCTCGGCGATGCGTTTTTCCAGCTGCGGCACGTGGCGTACCTCGCCGCTTAGGCCTACCTCACCGAACACTACGGCGTTTTTCTTCAGCTGCATGCCGCGAGCGGCGCTAGCAATGGCCATGCAAACCGCCAGGTCAGCCGCCGGCTCGGTTAGGCGGATACCGCCCACCACATTTATATAAATATCTTTGTCGGCAAGCTTTAGCTTGGTTCGGCGCTCCAGCATGGCAATTAAAAGATTAACTCGGTTTAAGTCAATGCCACTAGCCGTGCGTTTTGGGTAACCATAGCTGGTTGGGTTAACTAAGGCCTGTATTTCAACCAGCAGTGGCCGGCTGCCCTCCATAGTGGCATGCACAACAGAACCATCACTCATCTGTCGTTCTGCCAGAAGCGCGGCTGACGGGTTACTAACCGGTATCAGGCCTTTGTCTTCCATTTCAAAAATGGCCGACTCATTGGTAGAGCCGTAGCGGTTTTTTACCCCGCGCAAAATCTTAAAGCCGCCGTAGCGGTCGCCCTCCAGTTGCAGCACCACGTCTACAATGTGCTCCAGCACCTTAGGGCCGGCAATAGAGCCCTCTTTGGTTACGTGCCCAACAAGCAGCAGAGCTGTAGCCGTCGCCTTAGCGGCGGCCGTTAGGAGCTGGGTGCTGTTGGTAATTTGGCTGACGTTGCCCGCCGCCGAAGCTATCTCTTTAAGCGCCACAGCCTGAATGGAGTCCACTATAACTACATCGTATTTATCTTCGGCAATGGTGGCGGCAATATCGTTAGCTACTGTTGAGACCGCTAATTGTAAATTAGGGGCTTTAACTCCCAGGCGTTCGGCCCGCAAGGCTACTTGCCTAACGGATTCTTCTCCGCTGACGTATAAAACTTCATAATCGCTGGCTAAATTATTGGCCAGTTGCATCAGCAAGGTACTTTTACCAATGCCCGGCTGTCCGGCCAGCAGATTTACGCTACCGGCCACCAACCCGCCGCCTAAAACTTCGTCTACTTCGGTAATTTTAGTGCTGAGGCGTTTGGCCTCGGTGCGAGCGGCCTTGGCGATAGTTTCTGTTTTTAGACCTTTGCCAGAGCTGCCGGCTGTAGCTGTGCTGACTTCAACTTGCTGCTCCAGCGTGTTCCACTCGCCGCAATTATTGCAGCGGCCCTGCCAGCTAGTGAAAGCGGCTCCGCAGTTACTGCAAATATATTTAACGGCCAGTGCTTTTCCCATAGTTAGTATATTTTAGCAAAGAATGAAAAGAGTTGTCTCGACATTAATCTTGATCCTCTTGCCCACCTACCCCCTCAAAGAGCTAGACGATTTATTGCAAGAAATGCTGACATGTTGTAAAGTATATATTAATTATCATGGCGTATAAGGGAATCATTTTTGACTTTGACGGTGTTATTGTCGACAGTGAAAGGCGGTGGCTAGAAATTGAAGGAAAGTATTTGAAAAAAAAGATGCCTTCATGGGAAGATAAAAACTATGCGCAGCTTATTGGCAGATCTCTTAAAGATGCTCATGGGATACTTCGCGAACAGGGCTTGCCGCTAACCTATCAAGAGTACGCCAACGATTATGACGTAATGGCACTGCAAATTTACGGGCACCTGGCTGTTAACGAAGGAGTAGAGCTTTTGTTCAAGGAATTGAGCAGTAATAATGTTAAAATCGCCATAGCATCTTCTTCGAAGCGCAGCTGGATAGATCTATCTCTTAAAAGGAATATGATAGAACAGTACTTCCAATCGATATCATCTGTACATGACGAGGCAATCGAAAACGGCAAGCCATCGCCTGATATTTTCCTAGCTGCTGCCCGCTCAGTGGCTGAACCCACTTCAGCCTTAATGGCAATCGAGGACTCAACCAACGGGGTGAAGGCGGCCAAAGCGGCAGGATTGTTTTGCGTAGGATTCAAGAGCCATGATAGTTTTAACCAAGACCTATCCTCGGCTGATATGGTTATTAACGATTTTTCCTCTAAAAACCGCAGGTTGTTGTTAGGATTGTTCCGATGAAGACTCCAAGGTTTGTTGGCAAGAATGATCTATCCGGATATTTGGTCAGCTTGGACCAGAACGTGGTACTAATATATTCACCCACGGCACTAGCCCACCTGGATGTAGGCAATCTGAAATTAAGAGCGGTAAGCTATAAAGACTACAGTAATGACATAGACCAGCTTCGTGACCTTAGCAGATTGGTTGGCCTAAATAAAACAATCGTAGGGATGGGCGGTGGAAGTGCGATGGACGCAGCAAAGTTCGTGGCACATGAAACTAACAGTACACTCATCTGTATCCCTTCCATGCTTTCTACTAATACTTATGCGACAAATAAAGCCGCTTTGAATAAAGCTGGCCAGAAGACAACGGTTGAAGCTAAATTACCGGATGAGATAATCCTGGACACCGCTTTGCTGTCACTAAATAAGCACAGAAATTTGCTTGGCCTGGCAGACGTACTTTCCATACATACGGCCTTAAAAGATTGGCTGATATCGAATGAATTTACAGATGAAGCTATAGACCGAAACATATACAGGCAGGCCAATGGGTTGCTGGGGGATGCAGTCGCTCACATTCTTGCCACGCCGCCAGCAGAACTGGCGAGTGATCTCGATTGGCTTTATAGAACAATATATAAGTCCGGCAGCCTAACCAATAGGTTTGGGTCCGGCCGCCCTGAGAGCGGCTCGGAGCATATTTTTGCGAAAATTCTGGAATCAGAGCTAAATATTACTCACGGTGCG
>CAZVAN010000034.1:0-1431 GCA_964625245.1 uncultured Candidatus Saccharibacteria bacterium
TAACTGTGCCCGAACCACCCTGCAGAGTAAGGTCGCCAGCACTGGTAGTAAAGCTGGAAGCAGTTGCGCCAGTGAATGTTAGACCGGCGGTGGAAGTAAAGTCTGAAGCACCGTTAGTATGTAGTGAAACCGTACCAGTGTTTTGAGTTAGGTTCCCGGTAAGCGTGCTACCGGTATTAGCGAGAGCCAGCTGTGAGGCCCCTGCTTTTATGAGCACTGTTGTTCCGGAGTTAGAGCTACCGGTGGTGCCGCCGATGTTTATGGTTTGAGTGTTACCGTTGCTGGTGGCTAGGTTGACTGTAGTAGTGTTACCTGTGGTGCCGGTTTTGCCAATATTTAATGTGCTGTTGACGGCATTGTTGGCAATATTTACAGCACCCGCCCCCGAGTTCTGCAGGCTCAAAGTACCGCTGTTGCTGTTAATTAGCAGGTTCCCTGAGTCAGAGTTCAAGGTTAGGCTACTACCGGTAGTGGTTGAGCCAACTGTTACTAATTTAGCAGCCGCACCGCTACCAAAATGCAAACTCTGGCCGGTGCCGCCTTCTCCTATATATATGTTGCCAGATTGGGCGGTGCCCCCAATGGTAATATTTCCAGCTACTGAGGATGTGCCAATTGTATAGTTGGCGCTCCCTGAGCCGTCTAATGAGTAGTTGCCGGTACCAACATTTTCTACTATGCCGGAGCCGGCATTAGTGTTACCAATGGTTATTATTTGACTGCCGACAGCATTGTCGCCAATGCCAATCGGGGAGCTGTTAGAGCCGTTACGGATAGTGATGCCGCTTGTACCGCTGGTGGCAATGGCGATTCCGCCAGTTCCGCTTTGGAGGTTTAGAGCGGCAGTCATTGAAGTATTGCCAAGGTTCAACCCGGTAGTGTTGGTGGTGTTAGTGCCGATGTTAAGAGTTCCGGCTGTGGCTCGGTCAAGAGCGGGAGCTATGAGCGAAGTGTCAGCCGTACCGGTGCCGGAAATGTGGAAGTTAGATGAACTCTGCAGAGAGCTTTGGTTTAGGATGTAGTTGCCGTTACCGCTAACCGCTGAGTAGTTCGCACATGCGCTGGCTTGGGTAGTGTTGGTACAAACCGTATCGTTAGCAGCTATAGACGGCAAGGACAAGGTGTAGTTACCAGCGTTTGGCGCAGTTGGGCCCTGCAGATAAAGGGTGCCTACTCCGCCGTTGCCCATGAAGCCAATTGTGCCAGTTACGTTATTAGCTGAGCCGAGTACGATTTGGCCTATTCCGGCGCCAGTGTTTGTTGAGGCGTCAACCGTGAAGATGGCGTTGCCGGCAGCATTTTGAACTTGCAATGCCGTAGCCGACGCGGCGAATGATCTTTGTGACACCTGTCCGCTGCTATTCACATAGAAGGCCGGTTGATGAATTTCGTAGTTCTGTGAGCCATTGGTGGCACTGGCTGACAGTACTA
>CAZVAN010000034.1:1531-5525 GCA_964625245.1 uncultured Candidatus Saccharibacteria bacterium
GAAGCCACAGTTAATTGAGGTTTGTAAACACACTGTTCCAGTTTCGTCTGGCAGTGTAATGGTTCGGTTGGTTGAAGCCGGAGCCGTAACAGCTATGGTTGTGGTGTTGGTGTTGGTAGCGTTCTTGAAGACAATTTTGCCGGACAGAGTGCTGGCTTTACCAAGCACTATTTGGTTGCCGCTGGTATCGACGGTGAATACCTCGTTGTTGCTGCTGTTTTGAACCTGGAAGGCCGTAGCGGAACCAGTGAAGGTTTGAATATTAAAGCCGCTGTCGGCTACATTAGCAGCTGTAGCTCCGGCTTGTAGTAAGACGGTTGTACCGGCGTTACTATTGCCGGCATTGCCGCCCACACCACCAATATTGAGGTTCTGAGCAGCCCCGGTGGCTGTACCTATATATACGGTACCGGTGTTGGCGCTACTGCCACCGCTACTACCGGTCTTACCTATATTAACTATGGTTCCATTGACGGCATTGTTACCAATACCAATGACGCCGGAAGCCGAATTTTGAACAAGTATATTACCCGAGCCGGCTTGCAGAGTTAAGGAGCTGGTGCTATTAGTGCTGCCAAGAGTAGTGGCGTGGGCATTGGCAGCTGTACCTATATTGAGTGCTTGGGTGGAGGCGCTGTCGATGCTGGCCGCGCCGGTTGCCCCAAATTGCAGAGTTGAGCTGTTGAAGGTATTGGTGTTATAGGTTCCAGAGGCTATCACGTTGCCGGCAGCATCGACGCTAAATTTACTGGTTGGGCTGGAGCCGGACTGCAGATCAAGCAAATTGCCGCTTGGGCTGGCATTGGTATTGCTAGCAAATATTACGGCCTGGCCAGAGCTTGGATTGGCGGTTGTCGTAACACTCAAAACACTGTTAGTCCCGGAGTTGGCTAAGCTAAGGACGCCGGCCGCTCCCGTGCTAGTGTTAGATAGACCCAGTAAGTTACCCACGTAGCTGGCAGTAGAAGTGTCATTGGCGTTACGAGCCAGATAATTAGTGGAGCCAGTAGCCGGTGCGTAGTTAGTACAAGCTGAAGCTTGGGTGGTGTTGGTGCAGACAGTATCATTAGAGGTAATGGCTGGCAGCGAGAGAGTGTAATTCCCATTATCCGGTGCAGTTGGGCCAGCCAAGTATAGCGTACCAGTGCCACCCGAACCCTTAAGGGCTATAGTTCCGGTAGAAGTGTTAGATTTGCCAAGTACAATTCGACTATTGGCAGTATCTACGGCGAAGACATTGTTAGCACTGGCATCCTGTACCTGGAAAGCTGTTGCTACACCACCGGAGTGGAACTGTTGGATAGTTAAACCGCCATTGGCAATGGTAGCGGCTGTTTCCCCGCCCTGTAGATCGATAACTGTAGCGGAGCTGGAGGTTGTAGATGACAGAGTGGTGTTATTGTTACCTATATTTATTGTTTGGCCCGCGCCATTTGAGGTCGCAAGATTTACAGTGCTACTGGCGCCAGTGGTACCGGTTTTACCTAGATTCAAGGTGTTATTAACCGTTTCACCAGAAATCGACACGCCGCCAGTACCGGTGTTGATAGTTAAACTGCTGGCGCCGGTAGAGCTACCTATTGTAATAACGTTTTTGCCTGTACCGGCTGCTGAATCGCCGATAGCAATAGTCTGAGTGTTACCAGTAGCTACAGTGGCGTGACCAATATTAATAGTCTGGCCAGCCGTGCTCTTACCTAGAGTGATGGTTCCTGTACCGGTAGTTGTGCCTATGTCATAAGTAGCGGCTATGGCGCCTTGTAAGGTTAGAGCGGTAGTGTTAGTCGTACCGCCAATGGTGATACCGGTAGCGTTGGTGGTCCCTAGTTGCAGAGCCTGGCTGGCAGCCGAGTCAACAGTGGCCGTGCCGGCGTTACCAAACTGCAGCAAACCGGCGTTATTAAAGGTATTACCATTATAGGTACCGGTAGCCGTGATGGCACCAGTATTGCCCACCGTAAAGACATCGGTAGCCGATTTTTGCAGTTCTAAGATATTACCAGTAGCATTAGTCTTATTAATAAAGATTGAATTATTGGCACTTGCATCAGCTTGGGCTGAAGTTGGGCCCAGCTGAACATAACCACCAGGGCCTGTGGCAGGAGCATAACCAGCACAGATGGAGCCCGTGGAACACAGAGTACCATTCTCAGCCGGCAGGTTAAGCGCATAGTTAGTACTGCTTGGATCGTTGAGAGTTAATTGTATAGAACCGGCCGAGCCATTGAAGTTAAATAGCAATTTACCGGTGACTGTTGAAACTTTGCCCAGGGCTACCTGGCCATTGCTAGTATCAACTGTTAGAACCTGGTTGCCAGCGCTATTCTGTACCTGGAAAGCAACGGTAGAGTTAGCCGCGTTCTGGAAGATCGCGGTGCCATTATTAACCAGGCCGTCGCTGGCAGCTACAACTGAACCGACTGTTCGGACATAAACTTGAGGAGTGAAACCTAAGACTAGCTGAGCACCCCAGCCGGCTATGGTGGCCGAGTTATTAGTAATTAGCAGAGTTGGGGTAATTGCACTTACACCACTACTGAAGGTTTGGGTGACACTAAAGCGTTGCCAGGTAGTGGTGGCTGTGAATGAGGCCGGTGTGCCGGTGGACGGCGTACCGTTACTATTAATCTCCAGTTGGATGGGTTGGGTTCCACTATTGGTCTTGAGCCACATACTGAAGGTATAGGTATTGTTACCGGCGCTAGAGTAAGTTTGGGTCAGCGAGTGAGTGCCAGAACCAGAGCTTATTAACCTATCGGCTGTGGTGTTATTATCCGGAGCTGGATTACTGCCCGCATCATTGGCTGTAACACTAATGTTGGTAGCACTCCAGGTAGTAGCTAAATCTTCGGAATGCAGGATTAAGTTAGAATAATTACCTAATCCACCGTATGGAGTATCTAGGTAACCTAATTGTTCGATGTTGCCGCCTGAGTCTACTTTCTGTAAGTTGGCGCCAGTACTGTCTTGAAGTTGAAGCAAGTTGGCGCTTTGAGAGCTGGTGCCTTGGATATTTAGGCCAACATTAGTGTCGGCACCAGTGGCAATGTTGGCAGCTGTGGTATTACCGCTGGAGCTACCTGCAAGGCTGGTAGCTCCAGCTACAACCGTGAAGCTCTTACCGGTTGCAACCGAGGTATTGCCACTAAGGGTATTGGTACCGGTACTGGTTTGGAAGGTGCCGGTAGAGTTATGAGCATCGAAATTACCGGCACCAGTGGCTAAGCTCAGGTTCTTGCCGGCAGCAATAGTTGTGTCACCGTTTAGACTGTTGGCCCCTGTGCCCGTACTGAAAGTGCCGCCACCGGATTGAGTAAAGTTTTTACCCGAAGCAATCGTGGTGTCGCCATTAAGCGAGATGGCGCCGGTGCCAGTTTGGAAGGTCCCGGTAGAGTTATGGGCATCAAAGTTACCGGCGCCACTAGCAAAGGTGATGTTTTTGCCAGCAGCTAGAACAGTGTTTTGGTTTAGGTCTATTTCTGTAGCGTTGGTATTTCCTATGCCTAGAGCTACGCCTGTAGCGGTATCGAAGACAGGAGATAAGATAGACACATCAGCTCTACCGGTATTACTAATCCAGAAGTTGGAGCTAGCTTGCTGCAAGACGTTCTGGTTCTGTATGTAATTAGCGGCGGTACCGGTTAAGAAGCCGCAGTTAGCTGATGCCTGCAAGCAGACGGTACCGGTTTCATCAGGCAGACTAATAGTCTTACTGGTGGTAGTGGGAGTAATGAGCGCTAGGGTAGTAGTTAGAGCACCGGAAGAGTTCTTGAAGACAATACCGCCAGTTACGTGGGAGGACTCACCCAGGACTATTTGACCAGCACTGGTATCGGTGTCAAAGACATTGTAGCCACTACTGTTCTGGACTTGGAAGGCGGTGGTGCTGGCTACCTTAACCAGAGTTGTTCCATTTAGCGTAGTAGTTCCTGATGTAACTGTTAGGTTCTTACCAGTAGCTATAGTTGTGTCACCGTTAAGCGATACGGCACCA
>CAZVAN010000035.1:0-4041 GCA_964625245.1 uncultured Candidatus Saccharibacteria bacterium
TTGTGGTGATAAGCTCGGCTTCAGTCGGACTGGCTATTACCTGGATGTGCACATGATTTTGGCCGGCAAAAAATAGACCCTGCCCAACCGGGAATTGGCTGAGACGTTTCTTTTCCTCGCTCGTTAATTTAAAAACATCCGCCAGCACATCGACCGCACTTGGCGACTGTTTGAGTAAGATTTGCATACTAGCATTGGCTACGATTGCTCGGCCCATCCGCGACGCCATAAAATCCTCCACATCCTGAGTAATAGTTGTAATACCAAGGTTATATTTGCGGGCCCGCTTGGCAAGGCTGAACAAGAAGTTGGCACTGTCTTCATAGCGCATTAGCTGCCAGGCCTCATCGACTATTAATATTCGACGTTTTTTATCGACTTTAGTGCGGTTCCAGATATGGTTTAGCACAATATACATGGCTACCGGCCGGAGCTCATCCTCCAGATCGCGTATGTTGAAAACTACCATGGGGTTATTAACATTAACATTGCTTTGTTGCGAAAAGATGCCAGCAAAGGTGCCGCTGGTGTATTTACGCAGGCGCTGGGCTAGTTGTGGCCCGGTGCCACCCATATGTAACAAAGTGTCATAAAGATCATTGATGGTCGGCGGTGTTGAGCCGTGGGTTAGAGGGTCGTTGGTAATACCAGCTTTGGCATAGGTCTCAATCAGGGCCGCGTCCAGGTCGGCTTCTTCAGCGGGAGATAGCGCTGGCATCATAACCCCGCCCTGCTGTTGCATTTGGGCTTGGGCCCCGCCCATCATCAATCTAAGTAAACCATGCAAAGTTATTAAGTTTGAGCGGAGTGGGTTGTCTGATTCCTCAACATCCACTACTCGAGGCAGCTCGAAGGGATTGATTCGGGTTTGACTATTTAAGCTAAGCCGCACGTAAGCCCCGCCAACAGCGTCGCACATTGTCTGGTATTCGTTTTCGGGGTCAATTATAAACACTTCGGTGCCAAACATCATGCTGCGCAGGGCTTCTAGTTTTACGGTGAAGCTTTTGCCGGCACCGGACTTGGCAAAAACCACGCTGTTGCCGTTCTCTAAGGAGAAGCGGTCAAAGATTACCAAGCCGGAGTTATGCATATTAATGCCGTATAAAATACCGTTTTCCTGAGTCAGGTCAGCCGAAGTGAACGGGAATGAAGTGGACAGCGCACCGGTGTTCATATTGCGGTAAATCTGCAGCTGATCGGTGAACTGGGGCAAGATACTGTTCAAGGCTTCTTCCTGCTGAGCAGTGGACGGCTTTGAATAAACTAGCTGTTGTCCCAGCAGACTCTCGACCTTATGGCTAATAAACTCCAGCTCTTCCTGTGAGCCGGCATAAATTGTGAAATATAGCCCAAAACGGAAAAACCTTTCCTCGCCAACCTGGAGTTTATCGCGCATCTCCTCAGCGTCTTGGATGGCGGCTTGCTTTCCGGGGTCGCGGACCTTGCCCTTTTCGGAATCTATCTGTAAACCAGCCTCAAGCTGGCTGACTTTCTTGCGCAGATTATCTAGGATTACTTCACTCCTGACCGGTTGCACGATCATCGACAGGTCAATAACTTCGTCTAAATTCACCAGGCTTGATAACCAGCCGGTATAGAGCTGGCGGGGGTAGCCATAAACGTAGTAACTGCGAGCATAGCGAGTGCCTAACTGGAAATAGTTACCGCTAAACTCTAACGAACTCGGCGCAATAAAATCCCGCAAAGCAGTCACGCCTTTAGCGAAAGCCGTACTAACCTCTTGTTGCTCACGCAGCTGTTGCTGTAAGACTGGGTCGGCCATTATTGGCTGTTTCTTTTTGCCGAAAATAGCCATCAAGCTGTCTCCCGATCCAGGTTAGGCTGTGGAGCATTGCCTACCCCCATAGTAACTACAGGCGTTGTTAAATCGTCAAAGTTCTTAAGCTGTTGACGGGTGGCGGTATCTGGGTTGTAGGCATCATAGAAAAGCTCAATCAGTTCTTGGGTATCAAGCGGCAGACTTTGCACGTCGCATTGCTGTAACCCCTGCATGACGGCCTGCACTCGGTTCTTAAGTTCAGTCTTAGCATTCTCGAGCACACCCTCATCGATAGTGACTGGCCTTGCCTTGTTAGGACTCACCATCGCCCCGAGTCCACTAAAGAAACCGGTTGATTGCTTTACAGCACTTTTTAAGTCTTGGTTTTGGTCAGGATACTGGATAACTACGTAGAATTTCTTATCCATAATATTGGTTTGCTGAGCAATGTCGGCCAAAAATGCCACGTAATCTTGCATCAAAAGTCCCAGCAGCATGTTATCTTGCTGAACCCTTATTTTGTCTAGTTTGTCGAGGTAAGGCGTGAGGTCTACCTTCTGACTTCTTATAAAAATTTGGATTGGAAAATAAAGGGAGTTTAAAAAGCCTTGGTAGCTGAACTCAACGGCTTCGCGCTCTTGGGGACTCATTAAGTCAAAATTAATAGACTTACACATCACCACTGCCCGGAATGTGCCGTCATTCATGATAGCTATGCCGTCGCGGATTTCGCTAATGAGTAGACTATTTTGAGTGCTGTTGGGGTTATTTTTAACGGGCTTTGACGTATCTTGACTGACGCTGCCGGGGTTCTGGGGGACTGCCTGATTTAGAGGACCCGTTGCCGGTACCGGGTAATTAGAGTTCCCCCCGGAGGCTGCCGGAGGAGAGGAGTTGATTATCTGTCCATCGTTCATCGAATCCGCCCACCTTTTTATATTTTCTGTTTAGTGAAGGTTTACCGATACTTCAGCCGGCATATCTCTATTTGCCAAATTGGCAATAGAAGCCACACTTAAACCGTTACCGCTTTGGGCTAGCTCTAGTTTAGCAGCTTGACGGGGCTCTGTCACCCTGTTATCAGTCTGTTTTTGAGGTTCTGAAGTGCGCTGTATTGTCCGGGCGTTTTGGCCAAAGCCAACCGTTGGATGCAGCTCATGCAAAGACTTTTTACCTTCATCATAAACAGGAGCTTCTTTTTGAAAAAAATCGCCTTTGGCCAGCGGCCTGATCTTATCCTGCAAGTTCTGTTTTCTAGCGGAATCGGCTTGGACCATTAGCGTCTGAAATTTCTGGGCAGTCGGGTTATTCTGCTCGTCCAAAATGTCATCAGAGGCGTGCACATCTACTACTGGTACGTCCTGGACTAAGCTGGATGTATCGATTAGCCTATCCGAATCATTGTCCTCAGGGTTAAGGTAGTCGGCGTAAGCAGTCATATTTATATTAATGTGCTTTACGGCCCAGCCGCGGCTATCAAGAGTTGTAGCCAGCGCTGATAGCCGGCTTTTGGCCTCCTGCTGATTGAAATCCTTGGTAAGCTGCCGTTCAATCTTTTTAGGCACGGTAATAGTTACTAGCTGAGAAATGCCTACTTGACTCCAAACTCTCAGGTGGGGTTTTAGAAAAAACCTAATTCGCGATAGAAGCCAGACTTCGGTTGGTTGGTCACGGCCTAACGGCGAGGCCAGTACTCCAAAAAGTACCATTGGTGGCAACAGAACGAAAATAAGGGGCCAACGGACAGGTCCAAGCGCCGTAGTTGTCAATAACTTGAAGTTTATAAAGCCCAGCAGGGCCACAATACCGGCGTATATTAGACCTTTAAAGCTCAAAGGCCCGAGTAATTTGTCTTCAGCCTCAATATCTTGGATTACTTTATAGACTGCCATTGTTTTTACTCTACGGAGTTCCTCCGGTTGCTGGGGTATCATCATCCTCTCGAGGTGTAACTAGCCCGGATTCGCGCTGTTCCCAGCCAGGGGGATTAGTAGGGGCTACAGGTCTGCCCAGATCTGAGTTTTGTATGCCTTTGTTGACCTCCTGTTTCATAACCGGTCTTATCTTTTCGGTCATTCCAGAGGCTAGCTTCCCGGCGGCTTCCTGGCTAAAGGTTACCTCAACTGGCCCCGTTGGCCCTCCCCCGCCCGAGCCAGTATAAAGAGTCTCAGCTGAAGGTCCTCCGCCCGTGCCGCCACCGCCACCGCCCGTGCCGCCACCGCCACCGCCCGTGCCGCCACCGCCACCGCCCGTGCCGC
>CAZVAN010000035.1:4141-5467 GCA_964625245.1 uncultured Candidatus Saccharibacteria bacterium
CACCGCCTGAGCCACCACCACCGTTATTGGCAGGCAACGGGCTAGCTTGTCCACCAATCTTTGCCTGGCCCTCCTGCAAATAGCCCTCTACGGAAGTGTAATAGGTTCCTAGTTCGCCCGCTGCCTGAAGCTCAAGGGCGCGCTCCTTCCCCTTATCAAGTAAGCTCTTAAGAGTGACGGACATACTTTGACTGGACGCCAGGCTGGTCAAGACGTTTATTCCACCCTGGCCGCCCGAGGCGATGCGTTGCAGCAGTTTGCCGAAGTCTATAGCCACATCGGGGTCCTCTTTGGCTAGCCGATCAAATTCCTGGAACTCAGCCTCGGACTGGCTGGTAATATTGCTGGCATCCATATAGCCGTTAATAGTATCAAGAGCACGGGTAATGTGATGAGGTTTAAATTCTTTTAGGGGTTCAATCTTTGGTTCTCTTCCTTCTGCTTGGGCGGCTGTCCTCTCTCGCTGGTTACGTGCAGCTATTGCTCTGTTATCATTTGCCACCTTCGTCCGCATTTCAGCCTCGGTCTTACCCTCGGGGTTAGTAATGTGTGGGGTGGCTAGCAGACCTTTGCCAAGAGGTAACGGATATAGATCTTCGCTGGCGTTAACCTTACTGTTGTAGCGCGGCGTATCGTACATTCGGACAAAAATCTTGCCTTTAGTGGCCGGGTTATTTTCATCGCCCGCAAACCATTCTGCTCCGCTTGCTTTAATTCTTTCCTGCAGGCCAACATCTGATACCGGAACAAGCCTTTTGAATATTTCAATCCAGGATTGTTGCTTTAGAGCAGCTTCATCTGCCACCCCGGCCCGCCGATCGTCAGCGCTGCCTGCCGCGATAAATATGGCTGCTTTGCCCCTTTCGGTGGCGTTATCACTCACTCTAGCTGCCACTTTACCATCTTCTCCTAGATTGTAGCTGTAAGGAAGCTTTGATTTATCGGTATACGTTGCTGCCTGCTCTGGTGTAAGGGAAGCAGCTTTATCTTTCTCACGCTTGACCTTAGCCGCTTCTATAGCGTCTTCCGCGCTATTCCACTGCTCGCCTCTATCTATAGCCTTAGCCAAGCCGCGCTTAGTTGGAATTACCCGGCCTGCGCGAATATTCTCCAAGAGCGTCCTAGGCACATTGCCTTTGATGAGGGGCACGCGCATGAATGTCTTGCCGGTCTTGCTGACATAACCATCCTTGGTATGGTCCAGGCTTTTAGCGTATTGATCAATTTTGCGTTGCTGCCTTTCCAAAAGACCCTTTCGGGCACTCTCGCGTCCTTTTTTGACCGGCCACGAATCATTAATAGCGGTTGAGGCTTGTGACAAGAATG
>CAZVAN010000036.1:0-4809 GCA_964625245.1 uncultured Candidatus Saccharibacteria bacterium
CTATAGTCGTATCACCATTTAGAGTGTTGGTACCACTGCCGGTGCTGAAGGTACCCCCACCACTCTGGGTGAAGTTCTTACCGCTAGCGATCGAGGTGTCACCATTTAGGGAGACAGCGCCGGTGCCGGTCTTGAAGGTACCACTGCTAGCACTTTGGTCGAAGTTACCGGCTAGAGTAATGTCACCGGCTACGGCTACTCCAGTAGTGCTAACTCCAAGATAGGTAGTACCGCCGGCGTTATTTTGAATAGCAAATAAGTCACCACCAACCGTTAAGCTAGCGTCCCTGATAATCAGACCGCCGGCACCAGGCGAAGAGTCCAGGACTATTTGAGGAGAAGTAGTTGAGGCGTCATAGACAGCCTGCAAGGTAGGTGTCAAACCACCAGCAGTTGGTGATGTACAGGTGCCGCCGGTTACCAGACCACCAGCTACAATCTGTTGGACAACTATTTCTCCGGGGGCACATGTTAACCCGGCCCCGTTAGTACCGTTTGTAGCAAAGCCAACCGTAGCATCTACCCGGCCAGTGACCTGCAGTGTGGCGCCACCACCCGAAGGTGCCTGGCCAATACCAACTTTGCCGTTAGTCGTGTCGGCTATGAATAAGCCGCTGCCGGCAGCATCCTGAATTTGAAATGCGGTTGTAGAATTGGTTGAAGATCTTGAGGCTACCGAACCAGTGGCGCTGACATAGAAAGCCGGATTATGGACGGCATAGGCCTGCGAGCCGTTGGTAGCCGACGCCGACAGTGTCAAATGAGTGGCGTCGGTAAAGGCAGTAACGGTGTACTTATTGCCGTTAGCAAAAATAAACTCCTGCCCAACCATATTGGCTGTCCAGGTAGTACCAGAACCAACCACTGTTGTTGAGGCCGTTTGACTGGCCGTGCCGGTGGAATAAACTGTCGGTGAAACGCTGAAAGTATTGCTCGGCGACGGCGTCCCCACTCCAACCCTGGTGTTGCTGGTATCAACAATTAGAACACTATTGTTACTCGAATCGTTTACAGATAGAGCCGCGGTGCTGTTGGTAGTAGTCGTAAACGTAACATTCCCGGTGGGCCCAAAATTGGCCGTTGGAGTACCGCCACCATTTTGAAGCTGAAAGATATCGGCTGTGGCTCCCGAGTGTGCCTGAATAATGCCGCCAATACTACCCGCCGCAGCCGACTGGATATAAAAGTTTGCTGGCGATTGCAGCGAGGTGCCGTTTAAGATAAACGCGCCCCCACCTCCACCGGTAGTCAAAAAGCCACAGTTGCTACTGTTCTGGATACAAAGCGTCCCGCCCTCGTCCGGCAGCAAAATATTCCGGTTGGCTGTCAGCGTCGTAAACTTCAAAGTTCCGGTGCCGCTGCCTACCGTATCAGCCAACGATGCCGAGCGGAAAGAATACGGCACACTGGTCAACTGAATGCGCGGAGCCATTTCTCCGTCCCAACTTGGCGAACCGGTGCCACCGATATTCATCGTCAGGTATAGTTGCTGATCCCACGGCATATTGCTGGGGAAGGCCGTCACGCTACCGAGGTTGGCCGTCAGATAACCATCTACAACTCGAACAGTGTTGCCACCGGTACGCGTTTCAGTCCAGACACATTGTGCGTCACCAGTACAAGACCCTTGGCTGGAGCCGGAAGAACTGCTGGCGGTATAGATTTTAAATTCGACGTTGTAGTTGCCATCGGCTACCAGAGCTCCAGCAGAGTTCAGTAGTCGTGCCTGAAAATTAAGCACATCAGTGGTGGTGGCACTCGCTGGAGACGGCGCAACTACCGACAGAAAAACGGTCAAAATGCTAACAAGCCCCAATAGGGGGGCTATAAGTGAGAATTTAGTTATCTTTCTCACGCGTACGCGCTCGCGCGTATGGTGGCGCTCAGTGGCGTCTGGCATTTATATTTTTGTGTTTTAGAACTGTTTTTGTCTTTGTTTTTGTTGTTTCAGGCTTACGACTGGAAAGCCAAAACGAACTTAAGACTGCTTACAGATTACGCTTATCTGTTAGGCGAGTCAATCAAATTGCTTGTGGATAACTACTGTTTCTAGTTAATTTTGGAAATCTTGATTTGTGTATGAATTTGGCGATGACCGCGGACTGTACGAACCCGCTTTTTGGCCTTATAGCGAATTGCTACAACTTTTTCGCCTTTTACGGCCTGCTCTACAATCTCAGCCGTGACTTTCACACCTTCAAGAACAGGTGTACCAACGGTTACTTTGTCGCCATCAATCAGAAGAAGTGCTTCAAAAGAGGTGGTTTTGTCTGCCGGTAGCAGTTCAACTTCAAGAGTCTCGCCTTCACTGACGAGATACTGTTTACCGCCAGTGGCGATAACGGCTTTTTTAACTGTTTTTTCTGCCATTTTTCGGGACCTACTTTTAAAAAGTTACCAATAGAGCTTAACAGATAAGCTAACACCTGTAAAGGGTTAGGCTCGCTTCAGCCAGATGGTGACTTCTTGGCCGTCTACTTTGACCGTTTCGGAATGTTCAGCTTCTTCCCTGTTAGCCAGTTCCGCCGTTGTCAGTGTTTCGGCATAGATAGTGTCGTTAAATTGGTTAAATGCCCCTGTTAATTCAGTTGTTTGGCTTTCAAAAGCCAGATGAATTCGATCCTCAACGTTAAATCCGGCATTTTTCCGGGCATTTTGAATCGCCCGCACTAGTTCCCTGGCAACACCTTCAGCCTTCAGCTCAGGGGTAATCTCTTTGTCTATCCAGACTTTGAACGGCATATCTCTGTCCTTCTCGTCACTCCAAGTACTCTTTACTTCCTTTACGTTTACTTCTTCGGCGATGATATTTTCGTAATCTTCTCCCAACCTATCGCCGGAGTAAGTTAAAGTCTTCAGAGGTTGCCGTACTTTAACCTGTTGCTGAGTATCACTAGAGAACATTCTTAGTCCCAATCCATGCTCTACTACTTTGCGAGCTTTTAACATATTATCTAGCAATTTAAGGCTAGCAGTATTTGGCTCTTTAACAGATGGCCAGTCACTTAGATGAACTGAGTCCGTGAGCCCACTTCCCTGGGTCAGTTCGTTCCATATTTTGTCGCTAATAAACGGCGCCCAGGGAGCCAGGAGCTGACTGATCCTGACCAAAACGTACCACAAGGTGTTATAAGCTTCGGTCTTATCTGTATCGTTTTCACTTTTCCAGAACCGTTTACGACTCCGGCGGATATACCAGTTGCTCATATCGTCCACCAGATCGAATATTGGCAAAATAGCATGAGCAATCTTATAACTTTCGACACTTTTAGTGCTAAGCTCGATGGTCTGCTCAGTCCGCACTAAAATCCATCTGTCCAACAGGTTAGATGCTTCGGGCTCCTGTAAAGTCTTCGGCGTTTGCCAATTATCTAGCCCCGAGTAGGTTTTAAAGAAGCGCACGCTATTACTCATTGTGTCTAGTGCATTGCGTTTTAGATCTGTTAGACCGGGGCGATCAAAACGCATATAGTCAGCTGTTTCAGTGGCCTGGGTGCTAGATAGCAGATATAGACGCCAGGCATCAGCGCCCTCTATATCAAATACGTCTTCAGTGGGGGGGTAGTTTTTGAGCCGTTTGCTCAGTTTCTGACCGTCAGCGGCCATGATTATCCCTGTTACAATGACGTTTTTGAAGGCCGGCTTATCAAATAAGATGGTCGAGATAACGTGCTGGACGTAAAACCACAGACGAGTTTGATCAAGTCCTTCGGTTATGAAGTCAGCCGTAAGATGTTTTTCAGTTTCTTCTTTGTTATCAAACGGGTAATGATACTGAGCAACCGGCATGCTGCCAGATTCAAACCAGCAGTCTAGCACTTCTTCTACCCTTTTGTAGGTCTTGCCATCTTTGATAAAGCTAATCTCATCTATAAACGGCCGATGTAGATCATCCACTTTGATATCGGTCCCAGCCAACTCCTTGAGCTGGGCGATACTTTCCACGACAATATAGTCGTTCGGCTCATCAACGTTCTGCCAGATGGGCATTGGCGCGCCCCAGTAGCGGTTACGTGATATTGCCCAGTCACGGGCGCCCTCCAGCCATTTGCCCCATCGTCCGTTTTTTATATTAGCTGGCACCCAGTTAATATCCTCGGCGGTCCTTATCATCTGTTCTCGAACTTTGCTAACCTCGACAAACCAGGTGGAAGTAGCAAAGTACATAAGTGGTGTGTCGCATCGCCAACAGAATGGATAGGTGTGGGTAAAAGTCTCGGCGGCAAATAGTCTGTCCTTATGGGTTAAATCCGCAATGATATATTCGTCAGCTTTTTTAAAGAATTTGCCGAGAGCTTCGCTAGGACCGTATATCTGGTGTCCGCTAGAGTCAACACTCTCAACTAACGGTAAGTTCTCACGCTGACCCAGGGCTAAGTCCGTTTCGCCGTAGCGCGGTGCTACGTGCAAGATACCGGTGCCGTCCTCCAGGCTAACCGAGGCATCGCTGAAGACTTGGTGGGCGTTTTTGGTCTGTTGGCCATCAAACCTACCTTCTGGTAAGGGATAAAGAGGTTCGTAACGCAAGCCGACCAGCTCGGAACCTTTGACGGTTTTAGAGACGCTGTAATCGTGGTCACGTAAATCAAGTACATCTAGACGGTCTTTGGCTAAAATCAGCGTTGAGCCGTCTGATTTTAGCTTTACGAACGCATAATCTGCCTTATTATCGACTGCCAGCGCGGCATTGGCCGGCAGAGTCCACGGCGTAGTAGTCCAAGCTAGGAGCTTTGTGCTAGGATCGTCCTTAAGCGGGAACAGAGCGAACACCGAGGGGTCAGATACATTGTCTTTATAGCCTTCATTGAG
>CAZVAN010000037.1:0-2041 GCA_964625245.1 uncultured Candidatus Saccharibacteria bacterium
TCGGACTATCTGCCCTATCAAATATCAAAAGTGATGGGCGATCTCTCGAAGCAGGGATATGGTCCGCCGAGTGCAACATGGACCTTTGCAATCATCGGTGTGGAGGAACGCAACGAGCTGAAGACATTCTGCCCGGACGCCTCGGCTCAGGTTTATATCCACACTAAGAAAAATGACGATACCTGGGCGCAGTTTTCCTGCACGATGAACTGGCCAGATGATGACGCGAAGAATCGCTTCGCAGGCCAGAACCGGACGAACCTGGTTTTGACATTTACGAATTTAGTGGAGATCATAGGCTCGTGAGCATCTTATCCGATGGCGATCTTGGCCTAATACGAACCGCCTTGAAATGGAGCGAGGGATATATTGTCATCCCGCAGTTCAACGTGATCTACGCAGCGGTGCTGAACGGCGTGCCAACGTCGAATGATCAGGTGACACAACTCGGATATGCAAGCGGGGTCGGAACGCTGTCAAACGTCAAGGTGGATATGACGGTGAGGGTCGGTTCCACTGCTGGAGGATATGATTTAGGTTTGGCCAGAATTCGCAAAGCACCGGATGGCAGCTACATCTACATCGGAGCAACCAGTGACATCAATTGGGCGGCGAGCTCTCCGGTTTATCTCACGATCGTGGATGAATTCGGTTTGTGGCCAAGGGCAATCGGCGTGGATGCGAGCGGTAATCCGCTGATGGATTGGGACACGGCTTGTAGCGACCAACACACGAATTTCGACCCGGTGCCGATCCTGGGCGGCCACGTGGTGGCCACGCTGACGGGAGCAAGTGTCAGCGTGAGACTGGGTCCGCCGAGCGGGATGAGTTCTTACGTGCCAGGATCGAGTGTAACTGGCGTAAGCTGGAGTATTCCAGGAGCGGTGTCGATCGACAATGTGACGCTGGTCAATCCCACAGCCGCATTTAACGCAGCAGGAACATATCCATGTTATTGCACGGTCAATGGCGCAAACGGAAAGAGCTTTTGGGGTGTAATCTACGTGATCATTCTAGATACGAACCATCCCCCGGTGAAGGCGATGCTCAGTCAGCGCTCGGCAGATTATACGAGCTGTGGCTGGAGCTTCAGCGTGAGCCTTTCGGGAGATGCAGGCATCACAAGCATCCCACCCCATGCGATGGTGATTCGAATCAACAACGACTATTTCAATGGCGTGCAACAGACCGCACCAAGTCCGATCAGTGGGAGCAACATTGTCTGCGTGGGGTGGATATCCGATGAGAAGGTGGATTTCAACGGGGCATATGGCCAGGCTGATTTCACGGTGCAAGGAGCGGCTTATTTCCTACAGAACATGCACATGAGCGGAGTTAATCTGACATATTCTCCTGCGCCTGCGGCATGGACACAGATGAGTGGATTGACCGTGGATCGGTATCTCTATCACTGCCTGCGCTGGAGATGCACGGCGACGCGCATCATGGATGTTACGCTGACGGGCAACGCCAATCTTGCACAAAGCTTGCAAAGCGGTGATGATACGCTCTGGAATCAGATGACCACGATCCTTGATAATAATCTGTTCGGCATCATGGGCGTGGATTGGTACGGCAGGTTATGGGCGCAGATCGAGCCGCAGATGGTGCCCGTGGCGAACCGCACGTGGAACGTGGTGCAAACGCTGACCAAACAGGACTGGCAAAATAATAATGACGCCACGCCGGGTGAGGTGTGGGAATGGGACACGATGAACGCCGTAGGCATTTATGCGATGACCGGCTTGAACTTCACCGGGGCAGGGACGCCATCGACGCTGTATGGAATGTCGCCGGGTCATACGGCGAAGCGATGGGGAGCGGCCAGCAAAACAGTGAAGGAACAGCCGCTGGTGGCTTCACAGGCGGAACTCAATTCATTATGCGGCTTGTATGTGGGATGGCAGAATAACGACCATCCGAATTTCGACATCACGCTTCCAGCAAACTATCGAGCCGTGGACTTGTGGCCGGTACAATTCTTTTCGATCACGATTGATCCGGCGGACGATGTGCGCCGCAAGGGATATTCAGGTCACAT
>CAZVAN010000037.1:2141-4736 GCA_964625245.1 uncultured Candidatus Saccharibacteria bacterium
CAGGTAGAGTCTATGTATCTCCTGTTTCAGGAGAGTGCTGGCTTCCTGTGGCTGGATATTATTCAACATATAATTACCTGTATTACGCGCCGTCACTAGGGTCGTCGTGGACGGTTGTGCTGGATATTACAAAAGCAAGAACCATCACGGGAATGCCTAATCCACTTTTAAGTTCGCTTGGTATAAATCTAGGCGCGGCTGATGAGGTGATGGCTGTTATCGGTGAAGGCGCAGGCGGCGGTTCGCACGGCATGTATTGGTTTCATGGTTCGTCTGCCGGTTTTATAGCTGGCTCCATGGTAAATTTTAATGGCGGAAACGGATTCTATGGAGGTTCGATCGTTTATGGAAACAACCGATGGACGAATGTGATTGGAAACGGGTTTATCACTTATGCTCAGTGGTGTAATCGGACTGGAGGCTCACCGAATTACAACGTCAACGCTTTAACTTTATCTGGCTATGGGACTACTCCTTACATAACACGCGGCGGCAAGGATGGTTCGGTGTTTTATATAACGAACGCATTTTACACTACTCCTACCCGGCATAATAACCTTGTGAAATCTGTAGATAATGGAGTGACGCTAGCGGACATCACAACTGCCCCGTTCCCATCCTTAAACCTGGCAACCGCACCGGTGACATCATCTCCAGATGGAACTTATTTGATGGCAGGGGACCCTGCTGGAATTCAGTCAAAGAAATCGGCAGATGGGGGCGCTACTTGGGGCAATATCGGAATTGTCGGTAGCTACCAAGTATTCTATTGCTACGGGACGAATTATCTTTGGCTGACGGAGGGTGCATATTTTGTAAAATATTCCACTGATGGGGGAGATACATGGACTGATATCACTGGTGATCTGTGGTCATGGCTTCCAGTCGGCTCAGGTTGGAGTGCGACCTACATTATAGGTTGGTAAACTATATGTTGAACCAATTTCAAATCCGCCGATTGATGCAGAAACTGCTAGAACCCTACCAGCCCAAGCCCACACAGGTGAGCACATGGCGCATCGGAGATAAGAACGGGGTGGTGTATCCCGATCCTAACAACGTGAATTGGATCAATGTTTATGATCCAACGACAGGCGAAGTCAAGCAAATCTATAACCAGCGGGTGCAGAATATTCCAAACGATCCCGTCCGGATCGGGAAGGATCCTGACCATCTAGGTCTCTTACAAGTGTTGGGATACGACCAGGCGTTCGACAGCAATCCAGTTTATCCGGAGATCCCGCCAGGGATATCAAAAGTTCTGGCGGCATTCGGAGTCGAGCCGCTTTATGTTGACGGAGCACAGTTCAAACCAGGATTGATCATCTGCAATAATGGCTTTGTGCTGACGATCTATCCATGGGATCATGCCAAATCCACGGGCGGCGCAATAAACATTCCCAAACAAACGCTGGACATGACTTCTTATGTCCCGGCTAGCGGGGCGCAGATGTTCGGAATTTTCGCAAAGGATGACGGCACAGTTGCCGTGGTCAGCGGCGGCACAGAGGCGACGCCGGAGCAGATCACAGATGCGGATATTCCAGCCGCTCCGGACGCGACGTATAAATTTCGCTATGGTGTGCGATTATTCAGCGGCCAAGATGCAATCACTCAAACAGCCACATACAGCGATCTAGTGGATGGGCGATGGGGAGGCGGCGGAGGTGGCGTTACGTCGGCGCAGGTCAGTTATCAGATCATCTATGGAGTATAGAACATGAGAGCAGTCCTTTTAGATTCAAGCCGTAAACTTCAAATCAAGATGGCGGAAGTCAAAACAACCAATGAGATGGATGTGACGTGCAATTATACGGATAGCTCAGCGACTGCGGTCACAGCATCAGCTCCCTATGAAGCGCAGACGAACGGTATAACCCTGCACGATATCTTGCCCGCTCCATCTGCGGGCGTGATCAGAAATGCCATGACGATCACAGTAGTCAACAACGACACGATCAGCCACACGTTCTATATCTATAAAGTCGGAGGAAGTCCAACACCTGTCTTAATTACAGAGCAAGTGATTGCCGTTGGTGCGGCATGGGATTCAAATATAGCCGCTGGTGGAGGCGGCGGAATAACTTATTCTGGAACCGCTCCAATATCGGTCAGTGGAAGTGCGATTACTTTTGCTCCAGACGGTTTAACAGCTAAAGCAACTCCAGTTGCAGCAGATGAGGTTGTGGTTGGAGATAGTGCCGCATCCTTCGCACCCAAGAAGTCTACATTCACGCAAATCATGGCACAACTCGGAATCTGGCTGGACGCTTTTACAGCTAAGACAACTCCAGTCGGAGCAGATGAAATTGCTGTTGCAGACAGCGCGGCGTCCAATGCGAGTAAAAAGGTCACACTTACAAATCTATTCGCACAACTCGGTGTACTTATCAACGCATTCACCGCTAAGACAACGCCAGTGGATGCTGATGTGACCAACATCGGCGACAGCGCCGCGTCATTTGCCAGCAAAATGGTTACTCTTTCAAATCTATGGCTGAACTATTTGAAAGGGAAAGCGGACGCTTTATACATGGCACTTGTTGCTCCCGGCGCAAACGGGAATGTCCTAACGTCCAACGGTTCAGCATGGAC
>CAZVAN010000038.1:0-4586 GCA_964625245.1 uncultured Candidatus Saccharibacteria bacterium
GGGAAAGGGGATAGAGCCCGGTGGCTAGAGAGGTTCGTTGGGCTGGATTTGTATTTCGTCTCGATGGGGTTGGAGCCATTTGTCGGCGTCTTCTTCAGATATGCCCATCTGGTCGACGAATTCGGCTCGCAATTCTTCAATATGCCGAAGCTTTCTTTCCGTTTCGCTTTCTTGCCGGCCATTGGGTTGATGTTCAAAAGCTACTCTAGTCATCTGAACATTATCGGTAATCAAACAAGTTACGGCAGTAAGATTTCATACGCCCAAAATACAAGGAGTGCGGAATTTAGAGAGCTGAAGCCCCTATGATGTGGCCTATTGAGTAGGTGATGGCCATAGCTAGCGCTCCGCCTGCTGTAACTCTTACAACGGCGTGTTTAACGGGGGCGTTTCCAAACTTCGCACTCAGTATTCCGGTGATAACCAGGGCTACTATGGTACTTATAAAGGTAATAACTATGCGGCTTGCGGCAGGCGCAAGTAATATAGCTGCTAAAGGTAATATAGCGCCCCCCAGAAAGGCTGCTGCCGAAGAAATAGCGGCATGCCAGGGGTTAGCCAGGTTTTTGGGGTCAATGGCTAGCTCGGCGTCTATATGGGCGGCATAGGCGTCCTTTTTGGTGAACTCCTGGGCAACCTTAGACGCTGTTTCTGTTGAGAGGCCTTTAGATATATATATTTGACGTAATTCCGCTTGTTCTTGTTTGGGGAAGTTCTCAAGCTCATACTTCTCTTCGCTTAGCATAGCTTTTTCGGTGTCTCGCTGGCTGCTAACAGATACGTATTCACCGGCTGCCATCGATAAACCGCCAGCTAAAAGTCCGGCTAGTCCGGCAGTAAGGATAGGCGATCTCTGATTAGTGGCTCCGGCAACCCCTACAACCAGGCCAGCTATAGAGACAATACCGTCGTTTGCCCCGAGTACAGCAGCCCTTAACTTATTTAGTCTTATGCCGGCATTTTGGTTATGTGGTTCGATGTTTTTGGTTTGTTGCTTCATATCTGGAATTATACGCTCGGAAGAGGGAAAGAGGATAGAGCCTGTTGGGTTTGATAGAGCTTCTCGAGTATTGGGCTATAATAAGTTGCAAGTATGAGAATTGTTGAAGAGTTTTCTGTTCCTAAGCCTCCGAAAGAAGTTTTTGACTATATTGCGGTTAACTACTTTGAGAATCACACTAAGTTTGACCCTGAAGTCCATGAGATGATTTGGCGCACAACCCCCCCGGTTACTAAAGGCACCAAAGGCACCGAGCGTAGGAAGTTTGCCGGTAAGCGGATATTGCTGGATTTTGAAGTAACCAAATTTAAGCCGTTTGAACTTTTTGCCCTTAAAAACACCTCTGGTCCATTTTACCTAGAGCGAAGCTACAGCTTTGAATCAACGTCTAATGGCACTAAAATTATTTTTGTTTTTGATATGCGCCCCAAGAACTTCGCGGTTAAGTTGGTTTTTCCCTTGCTAAAGGGTAAATTTCGCAAAAGTGTTTCTGATAACATCCAACACTTGAATGAATTATTGGACTAGGCGAGAAGGGATAAAGCCCGGGCTCTAGAGTTTGAGTTTTCGACGTCTAAGAACTATGTAAGTTATCAGTCCGATAACAATGGCAACAGATAGGCTAATCTGGGGATTGGTCAAACCCATTAGACTGGCTACGAGTAAGAACCAGGCCACTAGGACCCCAATTATGACCAAGAAGCTAACAATGTAATCTCTGAACCTGAAGCCTTGCATGTTTAGATTATACCTGCCGGCAAGAATGCAGGGAATGTGGGTAATTGTTGAGTTATGGCATTTGTAAGCTTTGGTCTTTGTAGGGACCCGGAGCAAAGCGTTGTATATTTGGCTGTGTCACATATTCTTATCTTGAAAACCGCAAAAAATGGAGCCGTCACGCCTTAATTACTTAAATTTCTTGCGCAAATTTTGTGAACATAAATTTGGCTAAAAATGAAACTTAAATAGGTGCGTGGGTAGCTGCAAGTAATCTATAACCAGTAGCATATCAGGGATAAATAAAGCAGAGGTTGATATTGGAGAAAGGTCAAAATATCTTGGGAACGAGTTATAAATACTAATTAGCGCAAGGAAATAACCGTCAGAAGCGTATAAAAAGTTATTCAAAAAGATGATTAACAGATTGAAGTCGAACCAGTAACCCTACAATAATGCCCCACAAACTCTGCTAGATGAGCCATAGAGCAGCAATATAAAATAACAATAGCTGTGGATAACTTTTATGCTTAAAACCAGCCGTGGCTAATTGCACAACGCGCGGAGACAGGAGGAGCTATAGGGGAAAGTCAGCACTAGAGGTAGTTATTTAGGGGCTACATGGAAAAAGCGTTGTACAAAATATATAAATATCGTGTCTGAATGAACTAAAAAAAATTGTAAGTATGCGGGACAAAAATCACACTTAACTTCTTGACTAGGTCACAAATTATAACGATAATTAGTGCAGGTAAAGAACATAAAAATTGTTCAAACCAATACCAAAAATGTCAAAGAAAAAAAATATCTGCGTAGTCTGTAATAACTCGTTTGAAGGACGACGTGATGCTAAGACGTGCTCAGCTAAGTGCCGTAAGCGTCTGCAGAGAACTAAATCCAGTCTAGTGCGGGAACTAGACACGATTAAAAAATCAGCAGAGGCAGCTATTGTCGGGATTGAAGCCCATCTGGTCCCGGTTGACGCCGGAGAAGGTGGATTTGTTGGCGATGGCCCAGTGGTAGCTGATGCGAAACCTGCTGAACCAACTGCAACTGAACCTGTTCAGAACATTACTCCACCCAGTCCAGCTCAGCACGATTCAGTTCCGGCTCCGGCGGAACCATCGTTGCCACCCGAACCGCCGGTTATCCCCGGTCCGGCGTCAACCGTGGATCCGGCTTTCAAGGTTAACCCCATAAGCGGCTTGGACAAACCGGAGGCTGACCGCTACCGCTTTTACACCGAGCCTGAGAAGGTTAAGACCCCCGAGGTTGTAGAATCTAGTCGCCCTACAATCGCCAAGGCGCTTGAAACAACCTACAAAAAGCCAGACAGCCTCGACGAAGAAGTTCTGGAAATGCCAAAGAGCACCGTTGTCGTGGAGTCGCCTGCAGTCTCGCCAATCAATCTATCGGCTGCCGGATTCAAGAAATTTGCGCTCCTTTCGGGAGCTGTAGTTACGTTGATTATAGCTACTACTGTTCTTTTAGGGGTGCGCTCATCACATAACACTCCCAATCAGTTGGCTAGTCAGAGTACGAGCACCAAGCAGGGGATTAGCATCGACCCAACGGTTCTAAGCCTTAACCTGAACAGAGATACTTTTATCTCTGACGGTAAGAAGTTAACGGCTACTGGTCAGGTTCTACTCCAGAATGAAAATAACGCCACTAATGCCTTTGTTGTTCAAAACAGCAGCGGCAGCAATCTTCTGGTTGTGGATACCAAGAACAACAAAGTGGGGATAGGCGGCGCGCCAAGCGCCACTAATACGGCTAGTCTCCAAGTAATCGGCAGCCTATCGTCTACCGGTACTCTATCTGCCAGCAGTGGTGGCTCCTCCCTAAGTAACCAAGGCCTAGTTATTAATTCTGTCCTGGTCTGTACGGCTGCCGGGTGTAAGGCTAATGCCACATCCGGTCCGGACCTGAGTATTTATGCCAAGCTTAGCGACATTGCGGGAGTTGCTAAGCTTGGAGCTGACCAGACCTTTACGGGAAATAATACTTTCAGAACCACTTCTACCAATGCTTTTAGTGTTCAGGATGCAACGGGCGGCCTAAATCTACTGACAGCCGATACAACCAGCGGCAAAGTTGGCATCGGCCTGACCCCGGTCGGCAGTGGGGCTAGTTTGCAGGTTTCGGGAAATATCAACACAACTGGAGCTTACTCGGTCAATGGCAGCGCTGGGGGGACACTTAGTTGTGTCCCGGGCGACCTCCTGTCTCAGCCTGTTATCCAGGGCGGTATCATTATCAGTGGTATTTGTACGCCAGGCTCCGGTGCGTCAATAGCTACATTGCAGCAATCCTACGATGCCTCAGTTCCGGCGACCATAATCCTAAGCCCGGCAAGCGGTGTACTGTCGGTTCAGGATGCAGCGACTCCGCTGGGCACCAATTTATTCCAAGTGACCAACAACTCCGGCTTAGCCAAATACTTTAGTGTCTCATCATCTGGCATAGCAGTAAGCGGCAATGTTAATACCACCGGTACTTACCAAGTTAATGGTTCTCAGATTAGTTCAGCTGACCTATCCAATAACTTTAACTTAGCCAAGCTTAGCGGCACAGGTCCCCAAATATTTAGTGGTAATAACGAGTTTACCGGTACGGTTCTGACCCAGACAAACTCGGCCACGGCTTTTCAGATTCAGGATGCACTTGGCGCGTCTAACTTGTTTGTGGCCAATACTAATACCAGCCGCGTAGGCATTGGGAAAGCTCCGACGCTTGGTACGCTTGATGTAAACGGGGCAATTTACCAAAGCGGCAGCCAGGTTTGCGACATGTCCGGGAACTGCGTTGGGGTTGGCGGTGGGGCTATTGGCGGCAGCGGAACAGCTGGTACCATACCAGTCTTTAC
>CAZVAN010000039.1:0-3864 GCA_964625245.1 uncultured Candidatus Saccharibacteria bacterium
GTTGCGAAGTACGTCCACTAAGGGCAGCCACAATAAGACTATTTACTTGGCACCAAAGCTAACTTTGACAAATAATCGGGATGGATTGGTACCTTAACAACGAAAGCCGAACCTTTGTTAAGCTGGGATTTTACCTCTATGCTGCCTTCGTGCAAATCTACTATTTTCTTGGCCCAGTACAAACCAAGGCCGGTACCTCTGACAGATACTGACAGGGGGTTATCAATCCTTGAGAACTTTTTGAACAGTTTCCCGAAATCTTTCTTATGAATACCGACACCCTTATCCTTAATGGAAACCATGGCGTCCGTGTTATCTTGAGACACATCCACGGTTATCGTGGAGTTTCCTTTGGAGTATTTCCCAGCGTTATCCAATATATTTTCCAACACCATGAGCATTAACTTCTGATCAATAAACGCCATAACTGGCTGTTTAGGCTCAATAAGTGTGACTTTCTGCCCCCGACTCTTGAATAAAATCGCCTGGCCCTTAATCGCCGCTTTAGTTTGCTTCCCGACGTCACATGTCGATTTTTCCAGGTAGACCTTTCCGTCATCAACCCGCGCTACTCGCAGTAAGTCCTCTATAATCTCCAGCTGCCATTCGTTGCTTTGATAGGCAACATCAAGCATGCGTCGCTGTTCGTTTGTAATTTTGCCAGCATAATCATTCGTTAGCATGCCAACGTACTGCTTAACCACTGTGGCTGGTGTGCGAAGTTGGTGCGAAGCAAGTGAGATAAATTCGTCTTTAGCGTCATTAAGACCCTGCAACTGGTCGCGCTGGGTAATTAAATTGGATGTTACTTCATCAGAGTCGTTCTTTAACCGTCGCTGCTCAGTTACGTCCTCCATGGCCAGCATTATTAGCTGCTTGCTATCTACTTGCCTAGCGTTTAATATCATTATCCTGCGACCCAAGGTAGGGAAGTTGTGGGTGACTTCGTAATTACTTAATATTCTGTGCTTTGGCAGAATGTGCTCCAGCATCTCCCGCAGTTCCGGCGAGTCCCACTGACTGTTGCCAAGTTTATAAATGAGTTTACCCTCTGTATCGGATTTTTTGACCTTAAACTTACGGTAAAATGCCCGGTTTGCCGTAACAACGGTCAGACCCTTGTCCAATATAATAAACGGCTCCCTTATGGTTTCAATAATTTCTTTGTAGTAGACTATTAACTTCTTCAGCTCGGCAATTCTGATTTCCTGGGCCGAAATCTTTTTGGCATGAGTCTTGTTTTGCCGGGCATGGTTAGTCCGGGCGGTCTCGCCCTTAGTTTCGGCTTTGGCTAGTTTAGAAATGGTCGTCAATGTTGGTTCCTTCAGTTTACGATTGTCTGTATCCTGAGTTTAACAGCGTGATATTTCAGAGTCTGTAAGATAACAGTACCTGCCGACTTGAATTTTTTACGGCTCGCCGCCTCACAGCGCCACTCCAAGACTCTAATTATTCAGTTTGTGACTATCCTCACATACAGTGTCGGCCACGGCGCCTATCCTCAAGATAAGGAGTATTATGACAAGCTACAAACAATTACATACCAACGATGAGTTCCTGGACTTTATGGAGGAGTTATATTTTCCGTCTGACACGGAAATTGAGGAAATAAAATTGCCACCTCTACACTATATTTCGGCTACCGGGAAGGGGTCGCCAGGTTCACCTGAATTTCAAGAGGCCATTAGGGCCCTTTACGGCGTGGCTTACCGAATTAAAATGGGGCTAAAGTTCGACAAAATAGTTAAACCTGTTGGATATTTTGATTTTAAAGTTCCGCCCCTTGAAGGAATCTGGGGCTGGGAAGATGGGTCATATTTTGACGCGAGCAATAAGGATAACTGGGAATGGCAGCTTATGATAATGATGCCAGCATTTGTTAGCCAGAACTTATTTGACCAAGCAGTAGAGCAGGCCAAAGAAAATCATCCGGACATTCCCTATGACATGGTTAGCTTGACCAGAGTCGCTGAGGGCGAAGCCATACAGACAACCCATATCGGCCCCTATAAAACCGAGCCGAGAACCGTTGAAAAGCTAGTTGATTACGCCAAAACCCACCACTACACCATTGCCGGTAAGCACCACGAGATTTATATGGGCGACCCGCGTCGGACCAGCCCAGAAAAACTTAAGACGGTGCTGCGCTACCCCGTAAAAGCTTAGTTTTTGAACATTGGGAAAGTAGTGCAGCTAGCGGGTATACTAGGGAGTATATGAAAAAAGGCTACACTCCTGTCTTAGCTGTAGATGGCCTAACCAAGAAGTTTGGCGACAAAACAGCCGTGCGTGACCTGCGTTTTGAGGTACAAAAGGGTGAAATCTTCGGTTTTTTGGGCCCCAACGGCGCCGGAAAGACCACCACTATCCGGGTAGTGCTAGACGTTCTGAGGGCTACTGAAGGTTCTGCAAAACTTTTCGGACAGGACAGCCGTGAGGTTAAGGCTACACACCCACGGATCGGCTTTTTATCTGGCGATATGGTACTTGACGGAGATCTCACCGGGGCTCAGTATCTAAACTTTGTAGATCATCAGTATGGTGGCGGCCATGGCGGACGCATCAAGGAATTGGCCAAAGCGCTGGATATAAGCCTTGGCTCTAAGATAGATAGCTATTCAAGAGGCAATAAGCAAAAAATTGCCTTAATTGCTGCCCTGGCGCACGAACCGGAACTACTAATTTTAGATGAGCCAACCAGTGGCTTTGACCCGCTGATACAAGAAGTTTTTATGGACATGACTAAGAAGTACCAAGCCCGTGGCGGCACGGTTTTTATGTCGTCACACAATTTGGGCGAAGTGCAGCGCCTATGCAGCCGGGCGGCCTTTATTAAAGATGGTGAGCTGGTTGGTGTTCGCGATATTGAAGACCTGAAACGCGAATCCCAAAAATCCATTGTGATATCAGCCAAACCCGAGGTGTTGGCTAGAATTAAAGGCGGTTATAAGACGGTTGACGGTCTAGAATTAGCCGAGACAACTAAAACGCATCTGGGTTTTACCTATAGCGGCGAGATGACGAAGATGCTTAAATTTGTGTCCGGGTTTGTGATTTTGGATATTACTATTACCGAACCTGAGCTAGAGGAAGTTTTTATAGGCTATTACAAAAAGGATGAGTTCTCTAAATGATGCCGCGCAGCCTTCTAGCCAAAACCTTCTATCAGAAACGGAAATTCATACTCGGTTGGTTTATTGGCCTGCTGGCCATGACCATTTTGACTCTGAGTTTCTTCCCATCTTTTAAAAACGGGGCCCTGGGCCAGAGCTTGAGCAATTTATCGCCGGCGGCCCAAAAAATAGTTGGTAATGTGGACAGTTTTAAAACGATTGGCGGCTATATTGGCCAACAGTTATTTGCGTTGCGAATTCCGCTGCTGCTAACCATACTGGCAATCGTACTATTTGGCGGCCTAACGGTTGGCGACGAGCGTAAAGGTCTGCTGGAGACCCAGCTCAGCCTACCGCTCAGCCGGCTGAAAATACTAACCCACAAGCTACTGGCTGGAATTGCCATTATAGTTATTGCTTCGACTGGGGTTTTTGTGGGGGTTGTTATTTCGCTAGCTTTTTTGGGCGAGCACTATAGCCTGCTAACCGTCCTTCAAGAAGTTGCCGGAACTTTGCTGGTCAGCCTATGCTTTGGGCTGATTGCCTTCATGCTGGGTGCCAGTTTTGGTAAGCGGGGTTTGGCGGTTGGCCTGGCCAGCGCGTTTGCTTTCCTGAGTTATCTGATTAGCTCGCTTGTAGCGGCCGTACCCGGTCTTAAAGATGTGGAGAAAGCCTCTCTGTTTCACTACCAAACTCCGCCAATCATAAGCCCGGTGCACGCGCTAGTACTTGGCGCCACTGCATTGGTATT
>CAZVAN010000040.1:0-3714 GCA_964625245.1 uncultured Candidatus Saccharibacteria bacterium
ACTAGATAATCGTTGACCGTAACCAGGTGAGCGCCCTTGCCTTCCAGTGCGTTCAAATATAGCGGCAGTGTGGCCACTAAAGTTTTACCTTCACCGGTTTTCATCTCGGCTACGTTACCCTCATGCAGAACCATGCCACCAATTAGCTGGACATCAAAATGCCTCTGCTTAAGCGTGCGGGTGGCGGCCTCACGGACTACGGCAAAAGCGTCGGGTAGAATTTTGTCCAGAGTCTCACCTTTAGCCAGACGTTCTTTAAGAACTTTGGTCTGCTCCCTGAGTTTGGCGTCAGTCATTTTTTGATATTTGTCAGCCAACGCGTTAACTTCTTTAACGCGTTTACGCAGCCGCTTGATAGTGGCGGCCTGCGGATCACCCAATACTTTTTTTAGAAACTTTGTATTCATATAAAACTTAGCGGACTAAAAACTCCTTCATGTCTCAAAAAGACGCTAAGGTATATTTTAGCGCAATCTGACGATAATTATAAGGGTTAAAACTGAGTTTTGCCTTGCATATAAGGCTGCAATGCGGTTGGAATGCTCACGTTTCCATCTTTGGTTTGGTGGTTTTCAATTAAGGCAATGGTAATCCGACTCATGGCAGCCAACGTACCGTTTAGAGTGTGTGGATACTTTGTCTCGCCCGAGCTAGTTTTATACCTAATATTAAGCCTGCGGGTTTGATAGTCAGTAACGTTGCTGCAGCTCATAAGCTCACGGTAGCCTTTATCTACTGGAGACCAGTACTCGATATCAAACTTTTTATAGGCTGGGGCACCAAGGTCACCGGCAGCAATACGAACTTTTCTATACGGAATCTCTAGTGTTTGGCAGAATTTTTCCTCCAGACCAACCATTTTTTGGTGCCAGTTTTCACTATCTTCTGGCTTGCAGTAAACATAGAGCTCCAGCTTGTTGAACTGGTGGGTTCGGTAAAGACCACGACTATGCTTGCCGTAGGCGCCACCTTCGACGCGGTAAGCTGGGCTGATACCACCATATAGTTTTGGTAGCTCGTCTTCTTTTAAAATCTCATCGGCGTGATAACCAGTTAGCGGGATTTCGGCCGTGGCAATTAGGTTTAAATCTTCATTTTCCACTTTGTATATCTGTTTTTCCTCGCCTTTGGCGGAAAAACCAGCACCCTCGAGAGTCCTTGTATTTACCAAATGCGGTACAAAAAATGGAACAAACGCAAGTTCTGCTGCCATTTTTAGACCCAGCTGAAAGACTGCTAGTTCTAGCTCAACAAGCGAACCCTTCAAGAAATAATACTTGCTGCCAGCCACTTTGGCGCCACGCTCAAAATCAATAAGGCCTTTTTCTTCTCCCCAAGCTAGATGGTCTTCGGGTTCAAAATCTTTGGCGTCGGTATTGCCCCATTTGCCTTCCTCGCGGCTATTTTCTTCACCTCCGAGTGGTGTATCGTCCGGAAAAGTATTGGGTACAGACGATAATATTTCTAAAAATTCAGTTCTGATTTTTTCGGATTTGGGAATTAACTCTTTTTCTTTCTCTCGAAGTTCGCGCCCCAACTCAACCTGTTCAGTACCGGGTAGTCCCCTCGTTTTCTTAATCAACTCATTGCGCTGCCTAGTGAACTCCTCGCGCTCTTGCAAATTAGCTCGCCAGGCAATATCGAGTTGGAGAAGTTTTTTAACATCAACTTTGTAGCCCTTTTGCTCGGACTTTTTTTGGACTTCATCAGGATGTTCGCGGATGTAGCGGATGTCTAGCATGAGTTTATTATAGCCTGCTCATTGGTCATTGCGAGCAAATTGCCCGGTATCCTTCGACTTATCGAATAGCCGCGAGAAAAGAAATAGCGCCACAGCGCCATAAGCTAAATTCGCTAAAAGAATAAGTATAGAACTACCCCAGAATATGCCTGTTCCAGCTAGGGCGTGCCGGGCGTTCTCAAACACGTAGGTTGGCGGTAAAAGATGAGCCACGGCTTGCATCCAGTGCGGCAAGATTGATACCGGAAAGAAAGCCGCGGTAAGCGGCTGAAATAAGAAGATAACGCCCCAGCTAATAGCCGCCATCCTGGTACCGAAACGAAAAATGAAGCCTAGGAGTAAAATTCCTATCCAGATAGCAAAAACTGCCAGATTAATTGCAAACAGGGCCAAGTTTATTATGCCTATGTGTAAGATATTGAACTTGAAAAAAACTTCAGCGGCGGTGGCTAACATGACCATGACCGCCGCAGTCTTTATAATCCCGGCAGTAATGTGAGCCGTTAAATATTCGGTTACGGATATCGGAGCAATAAATATATTAGTCAAATTATGTGACCAAACTTCCCACATCGTACTGACGGTGATGTTGTATTGAACAATTGTCACAATCTCCCAAAGTAAGACTCCCAAAATTAGATACTTAGCGTTAGCCGAGCCCGTTGATATGAAACTTGATATAAGACCAAAAAGAGCAACATTAATCAGAGGGAAGAAGACGATATCGAAGAATATTTCTAGCGAGTGGCTCGTAACATAAAGTTGGTGGACCACAAGCGTCCAAATCCGACCAAGTGATAATTGGGTCATTTTCCACTCCTAGCAATTTCTAAAAAGACTTGCTCGAGGTCTGGTTTCTTAACTTCGGTATCGGTTATTTGAAAGCCGCTTTGGGCCACCAGGGCAATAGCAGTGGCTGTCTTGTCTTTGTTGGTCTTGATAGTCACCTTGCCTCTGCCGAGCAGTTGGTGAACAAACTTATGTTCGTCCAATATTCTTACTAAATGTTCCTGGTTACCCTTATAGTTTAGGCTTACTTCTACTTCGTTTAGCTTGCTGGTATGGTCGGATGGCGAACCTTGGCTGACAATTTTACCCTTGTCCATAAAAATAACTTGGTCGCAGATTCTTTCTACCTCGTCCATGTTATGGCTGGTAAATAAAATAGATAGGTTCCTGCTTGCCCGTAATTCTTCTATCCATTTTAGAGTTTTGTCGGCAATGTCTGGGTCCAAAGACGCCGTTGGTTCGTCCATCAATATCAGCTCGGGGTCATTTAAAAGTGATTTAGCTAGGTTGACCCTTGTCTTTTCGCCGGACGATAAATCTACATACCGATGATTGGCTAAATGGCTAATTTCGAATTGCTCCAGCAAACCAGCAATTTTGCTCAATCGGTTTTTAACGCCGTATAACCCCGCGAATGTAAGCATGTTTTCTTTAACTGTAATCCGGCCAAGTAATGTATTGTAGGCGGAAGTAAAGTTGATTCTTTGTAGGGAGGCTCGGCGGTAATGCTCAAAATTTAAGTCAAAATACTGGATTTTACCCGCGGTAGATTTAGTAATCCCGACTAGCATTTGAATGGTTGTTGACTTGCCAGCACCGTTAGGCCCCAGCAGACCCAGTACCTGGCCTCTCTTAATTTCGAAGGATATCGAATCCACGGCCCGATATGCGCCGTAGTCTTTAACAAGCTCACTCACCCCGAGTACCGTTTCACTCATGTATTAATAATAACAGAGGTGGACTTAAACAGTCTGTTTATTTTTATTGGTGCCGCAGCCAGTTTAATAATATTTTCTGGTAGTCCGCGTTTCTTTTTTTATCGGTTCCCAAGCTGTGCGGCCAGTCTTTCATAAAATGGTATTCCAGTTTTGACTTGCTCAAAACAGCATCTACATAGTTCTGGACGGCCTGATGGGAGACACGATCATCATCACCTGCCTCGATGATCTGGATTGGGCCGTTGA
>CAZVAN010000041.1:0-3151 GCA_964625245.1 uncultured Candidatus Saccharibacteria bacterium
GCCGGCGCTAAGACGGTATAAGCCCCCGGACATTCTATGTGAGTAGTCAAGGTAGTAATTGAAGTACCGCTGGTGAAGCCATTGATTGTATCTATTGCTCCATCGGGAAGAACTATCTGGTCACCAACCATCTGCGATGTAAAGCTGGTGCCTGTACCGGCAACCGTGCTACTGGCGGTGTAGTTCGTGAGGCCGTTGCCATTTGCAGAGTTACTACAGGCCGGAGATGTAGTGATGCCAGTGCCAGTACCCATCGTGACATAATTACTTGCCGCAAAGCCCGCCCCGCTGGTGGCAACCGTCTTATGCGATTCCGTGCCATTAACTTCTAACGTAGAGTCTGGCGAAGTTGAGCCGATGCCCAGCCTCTGGGCTCCGGTAGTAGTATCCATATAAAGGTTGTTAGCCAGCGGTGAAATGGTATCAATATGGTAATGGGATGGGTCAGAACCAAGCTTGGTCACTAATAGACCTTTTATGTAGTGATTATTAAAGCTGCCACCGGTGCGCGAGCCAAAGCCGAAGCCAAGCTGAGAAAGATCGCGGCCAAATGAATCTGTATAGGTCAGGACGACCTGGCCATCCCAGCTAACGGTAATTATATTGTAACGAAGCTGGATATCAACATCATGGAATTGACCGTCACCAATGTTCCATAACCTTGATGAAACTAGTGGTTTAAGACCAGAGCCTGATGTACCACCGCCATTATCACACTGGTTTCCATCTGCATAATTACCCCAAACTATACCAACGCAGTGGTGCCACTCACTAAAGTAAACAAGGTATCCCGATGGCAGAGTAGTAGTACAAGGAGAAGTAACTGCGCTAGTACAGCCAAACTCGCTGGTTGGTACTCCGCCGGTAACGTTGCCGTAGCTATAGAACCAGGTGCTGTCTGCGCCACAGTTAGTGGTTGGGGTACCACCTATACAATCAGCTCTAAATTGGAACTGTGTCTCCTCAAACGATACTTGAGAGAAGTTCCAGTTAATTGAACCTGACTGGCTACCACAAGCCGCGGTTAACTCTTCACCAGTATTAGCAACATACCCAGGGGTCCAACTACCAGAGCCGCAGGAACCGGCGGCAGTTCCTGTACCAGCACCTGATATAGAAGATACCGTTGGATATACATTGGTGCCCGTAGGAGCGTTTAGGCCGTCCCAATAAGCCAGGGCCGGCGAGATCAGCGAGACGGTAGCTTGAGACAGACCAACATTTCCGTTAGTATCTAGACCCAAAATACCGGTAAACGATGTTGCTCCAGACGAAGTTGAGTTTAAGTTAGTAAAGCGCAAACCAGAGGTAGCGCCAGAACCAGTAATTTCAACAGCGTTGGTTACATTATTAACATTTAAGACAGTTGTGCCTTGAGCATTTTGGACCTGGAAGGCTGAATCTGAATCTGATTGGTTTTGGAAGATAACTGGGCTACTGATAATGCCGTTTATAGCCACTTTGCCTTCTTGGTATGAGATATTTGTGTCGGTAAAGCCAACCGCGCCGGCGGCAGGAGCACCTAGAGCATAGGAGGCCACCGGCACGCCCTTGGATAGTTGGACCGCGTCAATGTAGAAAGTTAAGCTGGTAGCGCTGGTATCTGCAAAGTAAATATATGGCGTGCCGGAAGTAGTACCAGGCGTTGTGAAGCTACAGGTATAGGTGGTCCACCCGGTAGTAACTACCGACTGAGCTGTTAGGCAGTCTACTTCGCCACCAGTGGCACCGGTACTGCTATAGCCAACTCTTAGGGCGCTGAAGTTTACGGTGGTCGTAGCCTGGAAGGTTAGATAGTAAGTCGTACTAGTACTGAGCGTTATGTTCTGCTGTATACCTCGGTTAGCCACTCCGCCATTAACTTGTGATATTGAATCCGCACCATCAAAGTGCTGAGTAGCAGTCTGGGCAACTGTACCACCAGCCGCATTATATGCTAGCCAGCCAGTTGGTGGTGGACCGCCGCCTACTTCTATGCTGGCATTAGTAAGCAAGCTAAACCTCGTCAGTTGGACAGCGTCAACGTAGAACAGGTGGTTGGTACCGGTATCTATGATGTAGATATTTGAGGTACCGATGGTTGTACCAGTAGTGAAGGTACAGCTTAACCTAGTCCAGTCCGTATCAACCACAGTTTGGGCCGTGAGACAGTCTAAGTTACTACCATTTTCTTGGCGTCCGAGGTTTAAAGTGCTCAGTGTAGCGTTTGCAGACTTAACATACATGCTAAGCGTATAGGTGGTGCTGGCAACAAAGGTCACAGTTTCCTGAGCACCGGCGTTAGCTGTGCCTGCGGTTGCCACTGATAGGCTGTTATTGCCGATATATTGCTGAGTATTAGACTGAGCGACTGTTGGACCGGTTCCCTTACCGCCCCAGTTGCCGGATATTGCCTGCTCTATCGACGGGTTGGTTACCAAGTTAGTGGTAGTTGTATCTACGTTGACTAGTTGAGTGCCGGCTGCTGTTTGGATCTGGAAAGCGCTAGTTTGGTTGGCAGAGTTCTGCAAAGTTATGGCACCGGTATTACCAACTGTAAACAGAGCTTGGCCAAGGGCGCCTGCCTGACTGGCGCGAACAATGAATATGCCGTTGCTACCAGGAGTGTCGGCATCCTGAATGTCTACGGCTGCGTGAGTGGTATCAATCTTAATCTCTGGAGTAGTAGAGCTGGAAGCGGAGTTGTTATAAGCATTCTGCAGGGCTGAAGCGTCTACACCGGCGCTGGTCCAGGAGCTGTTAGCATTCCAGAACAGAGTGGCCGTACTGCCAGTGTTAAGCGTAAAGCTGGTAGAACCAAAGGTCAGAGTGAATGGGTTAGAGCTTGCTGAGGCGTTAGATATGTATAATACACGTCCAGCAGTGGTTATACTTGGAGTAGGGATAGTAAAGGTTAAGCTACCCGCAGTAGCCGTAATTAATATGGCCGAGTTATTATCAACAAGCGTTTGAAGGCTGGGGTTGCTGGTACCGCTGGAGATAGTGCCAGCAGTAAAGACAACGCCGGAGCTAAGCTGAGCTAAACCTTGGAAGCCAGAGCCAACCGCGGCTCCCCCCGACAGAACTACGTTAGCGCCGTTTGCATTACCAGTACCACCAGCTGCCCCACCCTGAAGCTGCAGTGTACCACCGGTAAAGGCGGCGGCACCGG
>CAZVAN010000042.1:0-3126 GCA_964625245.1 uncultured Candidatus Saccharibacteria bacterium
TGAGGGAGAAGTTCAAATGAGTTTATATGTGGTGTCCCGGTGGATTAAACAAACACTCAAAAAAACTGTAAATCTATCGTTATCTTTAATCATTGGTCTAAGCAGTCTAGGGGTAGCTGCGCCAATGTTCTTCAGCCAACATGCCTACGCAGCACCACTTAATGTTTGCACAACCTTTTGTAATTACACAGATATACAGACTGCTATTAATGACTCGCCCGCAGGCGGCATAGTAAATATTAGCGGTGAACATTTTTCCGGAGCCATAACTATAAACAAAAATCTTACTATTATTGGCGCGGGTGCTGGCAGTACTTTTATAGATGCACCGGGCAGTCTACCGGCCGAGGGCGCCATAGTTAATATCACCGGAGCGGGAGTGCATGTTGATATATCAGGCTTAACTGTTGTCGGACCTGGTCCGTCGGCGTGCGGTTCAATTATGTCAGGAATTTTTGTAGAGAACGGTGCTGATGCCAATATCCACGATATGGCCGTAACTTCTGTGCGCGATAGTTCTCTGTCTGGCTGTCAAAACGGCCGAGCCATCTTGGTCGGTTGGGGGCATGGTTCAACTATTACCAACACAACTGGCACAGCAACGGTCAGTAATGTAGTAATTAACGATTACCAAAAAGCTGGCGTGGAGGTTAGCGGTGCAGGTTCTAGTGCTACTGTCACCGGTAACATAATCACAGGCATCGGCGCTACCGGCCTGATTGCCGCCAATGGCATTGAGGTGACTTTTGGTGCGTCAGCAGATGTATCCGGCAATACAGTAACTGCTAATAGCTACACCGGGAGCGATTTTGCAACCGGGATTCTTCTGTATCAACCAGGTGCAGGCACAACAGTAGGGGCCAATAGTGTATCGGGTAACCAGATAGGATTATGGACGAATGACCAGCCCTCCCTTAACTCGATAAATGTGACTGGAATTTCCGGAAATACTCGCAATATAGTGGCTGATACCACAGGTTGGACAGCTCCAACTCAAACACTAGCCAACGCAGGCTTAAGTGGCAGTACATCAAATAGTGATGGTGCTGATTTAGTCGCCGGTGCTGGGGGTCTGTACGCGTTTGGTTTCAGTGCATTTACTTCTGTTAGCCAGGCTATTACTGCAGCCGCAGCTAGTGGAACTGTTAATATCGCGGCCGGACACTACAGCGAATACTTTACTATCGGGACTAATAACCTTACCCTTGTCGGTGCTGGCCCCGCTGCAACTTTCATCGACGCACCCTCTAATCTGCCAGCGGAAGGCACTATCGTGACAATTAGCGCCAGTGGTGTAGATATGTCCGGATTAACTGTCGAGGGTCCCGGGCCAACCGGCTGCGGCAGTCTACTCAATGGCATATACGTAAAAAATGGTAGCGCCAACTTGCACGATATGAATGTTTCAAACATTGGTGATAATGTACCTAGCGGTTGTCAAAATGGCGTTGGAATCCGGGTTGGCCGGCAAGCCGATAGTTCTACCGGAACAGCCACCATTAACAACGTAATTGTCAGCAATTACCAGAAGGGTGGCATAGTTGTTGATAACACTGGCTCATCAGCCACAATCACCAATAACACTGTTACGGGCCGCGGAACGATAACCTACAATGCTGAGAACGGAATTCAAGTCAGCCGCGGAGCTACCGCAACGATTTCGAGCAACACAGTGACAGGTAATAGCTATCACGATGATTCTAACCCTTCGAACTGGAGTGCAACTGGAGTTTTACTGTTCCAATCTGGAGCAGTAACAATGACTGGCGATACCATATCGGATAACGACCTAAATGTTTATAAATATGACAACTCGGGAAGTTTGAGCCTGACTCACGAATCTCTAGGCTCATCGTCCGCGCCTGCCTCCTTTGGTTTCATTGTTTTTAACGGCGGCTCCGACGCCATAATCGCAACAAACAACTACTGGGGCAGCGCGGCTCCTGATTTTGGCGCAATAGTTTCTGGCAGCGTAAATTTTGAGCCTTGGTATTCGGACGCCGCGAAAACAACTTTGGTAACCACTACATCTGACGTAACCCCTCCAGAAACCAGCGACGGAGGCGTCACGACCAGCAGCAGTTCTATCATTCTTACAGATGATACAAGCCTGGACTTAAGCGCCAGCGTGAATACTGCCTCGCCTGCCGGGGACATTACTGTGGACGGTGTTTCACAAGACCTAACTAGCTACACTGGCGGTAATTTGACTGGAGTAAATTTGGACGGCGCGCAATCTGTCGGCGGTGTGGACGTTACAGTAACCCAAGCAGTTAACTTACAATCCGGCAGCGGCGACCCAATCGCACTGACCAATAGCGATCTGGCCAACGTAAATGTATCCATCCCTAACGACACAACTGTCCTAGCGGGAAGCAGCTGGGATGGTACCATCGCCCCTCCCACGGCTAGCTCTGACTCTTCTGGTACTGCCCCATCTGGCTTCTCAGTAGGCAGCACGGTAGTAGAAGTTGGCTCTCCTGGCACGGTACTGCTGTTTGACAAGGCCGTTACTGTAACTCTGACGGGTGTAACCGGGCCAGTAGCCTACAGGCCTGCCGGATCAACCGTATGGACGCAAATTACCACGGTTTGTGGGGGTACATATGCCTCACCAACGGATCCAGTTTTCCCCGGAGAATGTGCAATTACAGACGGTACAAATACAAAAATACTCACCTACCACTTCACCTCATTTGCCGGCCTTAACGCCAACCCCACGCCAACCCCAAGCTCCAACTCTTCTACTTCTAGCTCCGGTGGTTCCTCAAGCAGTACCACGCCCGCTAAGGCTTCATCTTCAAGCAGCGACAACAGTAACAGTAACCCGGCCGAAGTCTTAGGCTCTACGGCTGCCGGTGGTGTGGTAGGCACTGCCCTTTCCAACACAAAAACTCCAGTAGTTGTCGCTAAATCAGTCAGCAGCAATAAATTCCTGGGCGTAGCATGGTACTTGTGGTTGATCGGCTTGGCTGTTCTAGCTGGAGCCGGCTACTTTGTCTATAAACAAGCCAACACTGTAAATACAAAATCCTAGGTCTTACGGCTTCTTGGCGTCTTTTTGCATAAACTTCAGGCTGGCTGAGTTTATGCAAAAACGCTGGCCGGTAGGCTGATCATGGGCGT
>CAZVAN010000043.1:0-2923 GCA_964625245.1 uncultured Candidatus Saccharibacteria bacterium
GGGTCAATTTTAGATGAAAGGCTAGCGTCCTGTTTTGAAACATCCTGGGCTTTGCGGTTATCTTGCCAAAAATCCGGGGCCTGCATTTGTGAGCGCAGAGCTTCCCTTTTTTGGCCTAGACCAACTACGCCAATTTTTTCAGCGGACTGATTAATTTCAGCTGCAAGTAGTTGAATTTTTTTTGCTAGCTGTTCCATAGCGGACGGACCATTTCATTGAGATGGTTGGCCAACTCTCGGCTTCTGCTACCGCCGCCGAGTACGGCCAGGCCGCCAACTCCTTCGGCAAACATAGCTCTGGTGTTGTCTACAATTCGCTCCCGACTGACTGCTTTAATTCGGGCTGGAATGGCATCGTAGTTGTTGATAACATCGTCAAAATAGTAGCGGCCGCTGTAGCCGCTCATTGTGCCGCCAACTGTTTGGGCGCCGCGCTGGTGACGGCCAAGCCAGTACATTTTAGCCGATTCCAGATCTGAGTCACTGACATCGCCAGCTTTTACTCGCTGCAGCTCGCGAACCATTATTTCAAACAGGGCCGGCGCGTTACGTGCCATAACTTGAGCACTAAACCACCAACCGGTAGCTTGTTTCATAATGTCGGTACCTGAGCCCATGCTATAGACCAAACCGCGCTCCCGAGCTTCGCCCAAAATTCTTGAGTAAAGCGTAGCCGTTAACATGCCGTTAACCAACTCCAGAGCGTCCATGTCGGGATCGTCAAATCGGCGTTGGGCAAACGTCTGAAGATCGAAGTATACATTTTTAACCGACGGACGGGCTACAAAAACCGGCTGCTCCAGATTTTTAGGTCTCTCGTCAGGCAACTCAAACATACTGCGGCCCTTTGGTAACTGGATAGATTCTATAATTTCTTTTATTTTTTCGCGCCTGCCCTTCAGATTGCCGGCGATGATGAACCTTAGGTTGCTGGTGGTGTGAGTTCGTTTGTAGTGGTCCTCCAGGTCCTTCTTCTTAACGTTTTTCATTTGTTTTAGGCGCTCACGGTCGGTCATACCAAGTAGGCCGTGGGCTTCGCGGGCTGTGAGGCTCAGCGTTCTAAAGTGGTTATTGGAGCGCGAGGTTAACTCGTCTTTAACATTGCCAAACTCGGCCTTAAATTCCTCTCGCAAAAAAAGTGGTAGACCAATGGCCACTAACATTAGCTCCAAGATACGTTTCCACTCAAAGTCGGCGGCCTCAGCCTCATAATTTATGTAATAAAGTCCGGTGCTGGCATTGTTGGCGGCGCCATTTTTTTCAAACTCAGCCTGGAAAGCCCTAGCTTTAGGAATCATTTGGTTAGCACCAAGCAGAACGTGCTCCATTAGGTGCGGCACTTCCCATTTTTCGCGTGGTACCAAATACTCGCCGGCCCGGAAATTAAATTCAAAATCCATAACCGTTGCACCCGGCACGTCAATTAATAGCCCACGAGCGCCATTTTTCAAAATAACTTCTTGAGCGGTGTGAATCATTTAGCGGCGTTTCTTCTTTTTTACGGCGCCCTTTTTCTTTCTTTGGCGCTCAACCTTGCGAGCCTTCTTGCGCTGAGCGTGAACGCGAGCTTCGGCAACTTCTTCAGATTTTCTGGGCGTGAAATCAGCTTCTTCAAATTTTTCGGCACTTAGAATTTGGCCGGCATTATCTATTGAACCGCGGGCGGCGCGGGTCAGCTCGGTTTCAACCACACTATCCGTAACCACCGAGTCCAGTGGCTGGGCGTGGGCAATGGTACGGACAATTTCATGCCTGAGCTGCGACTGCATATCGTCAAACAGGCGCTGGCCCTGCCGGCGATACTCAACCAATGGGTCGCGCTGGCCAACGCTTATCCAGTGAATACCTTCGCGTAGGTGATCCATATTTTCCAGGTGCTGCATCCATAGGTTGTCCAATATTTGCAGGAAGACGTCGCGCTCCACGCGACGCATAGTTTCAGGACCAAAGGCTTTTTCTTGACCCTGATAGAGCGTAGTGGCAGCCTTTTCCAGTTGAGCTTGGAATTTGTCGGCTGGACTATCGAATAATTTGTCGAGGGTTTTATCGTCAAACGGAAAGGTTTCGCGCAGAATTGTTTCGTAGTTTTCGGTTAGTGACTCAGGATGAGCCGTCAGCCACTCCACTTCCTCGTTTATCAACTTTTTGATACGCGGACTAATGTCATCGGCTTTCAAAATTTCGCTGCGCATAGAGTAGATTGCCCGCCGATGGCGGTTCATAACATCGTCGTACTGGACAACGTTTTTACGGGTATCGAAGTTAAAGCCCTCAACTTTTTTCTGGGCGCCTTCCAGGCTTTTGCTTATCATGCGGCTTTCAATTGGCGTGTCGTCATCAACTTTCAGCTTATCCATAATCGAGGCAATGCGGTCACCGCCGTAGATACGCATCAAGTCGTCTTCGGTTGAGACATAGAATTGAGTCTTGCCGGGGTCGCCCTGGCGCCCGGCTCGGCCGCGCAGCTGGTTGTCGATGCGGCGAGATTCGTGACGCTCACTACCCAGCACAAACAAACCGCCCAGGTCGGCAATGCCTTTGCCCAGCACAATGTCAGTACCGCGTCCGGCAATGTTGGTAGCCAGAGTTACGGCGCCCTTTTCGCCAGCCTTAGCGATAATGGCCGCTTCTTGCTCATTACTTTTGGCGTTTAAAACTTCGTGCGGAACTTTGGCATTTTTGAGCTGTGAGCTCAGAATCTCGTTCTTTTCGATACTGACTGTGCCGATTAGTACCGGTTGGCCTTTTTCATGAGACTCTTTAACTTGCTTAACTATGGCCCGGAACTTTCCAGCTTCAGTCTTATAAATCCGGTCTGGTAAATCATCGCGAATGAGTTTGCGGTTAGACGGCACTTCAACGGTGTTAATCTTATAAATTTGATGAAATTCTTCGCTTTCGGTCAGAGCTGTTCCGGTCATGCC
>CAZVAN010000044.1:0-2859 GCA_964625245.1 uncultured Candidatus Saccharibacteria bacterium
ATTGCTGGTGCAGGCACAAAGATTATTTACACTTGTGCGCCTGTTGATGGCGCGGCTGGCTGTGCGGAACTTGATAAAGCAGTTATGCACCCAGCTGATTTACTTAACAACAAACAAGATAGCCTCGTGCACTTTTCTGAAACTTTTGTAATCAGCTCACTGGTTGGTTTTGTAATCCTGGAGCTGTTCAGCCGTGAAAAGAAGCGCCGGCGAGGTTAAGACCGGTTCATTTGCCTAAAAGGTGTAAATTTTCTTAGACCTAATGTGCCAAGCATAAGTAATTTGATATTATTCTGATAATATTAACTTATGAAAAATGAACAAAAAGGTTTTGTGTATATTGAAGGACTGCTCATTCTGGTTATCGTCGGCCTTATTAGCTTCGTTGGATGGTATGTCTGGCATAGTAAGCAAGTAACAAACGCGCTACTTACCAGCGCAACTTCTATATCTTCATCAACCCCTACGCTTAAAAGTAAAGCGAGACCCCTAGCTCAGACAGCCCCAGCCAATGCAACTGCATCAACACCGACTACGGCTCCACAAACAACCACCACACCCGTATCTACCTCTAAGGTTCAGCCGCCGACTGTAGTTATACATCCCACGTCCCAAGATATTGAGCAGGCAAAGTCTCAAGCATCTGCGATCCAAAGCCTGATAGAAGCCTATCAGGCAAATTATGCTACCTATACTTGGGACCTTACGCCGAGCCCCCTAATTAATCAGCCTGGTGTATCGGGTGCCTCCGAAAGTACCTTTGTTGCCCCTGCGGGTACAAGCTTTTCTTATAAATGCATGAAAGGCGGCGGCCCGCTACCTACTTGCTCAGCCTACCAACTCCAGGTATTACAATCTAATGGAACTGTCATTGAAACTCTAAAAGACCAGTTTTAGTGCGCCCATATAAACTATTTTGTGTTGCAATTCTTAGCTCTCACTTAGATAGTAGATAGTCTTTATAAGGCACCTCCAGGATTTTCCTCCATCTGGCTATCTCGTGCCTAATTTGGTGTAAACTTTTTCCCACCCGCAGTACCAATCATAAGCACTTTATTGATATTCCAATTACCTTGCTGTAGATTGATGGTATGGAACCCCAGCCGACCCTTCTTCCCCAAGACCCAGGTAGCACAAACCAGAATAATAACGAGACTCCTAATCCAGTAGTGAGCGGTTCAGTAATTACTCCCGAAAATAACTTTCAGCCAGATTTACAACCTAATAATGTTCCTGCGCTACAGCCATTGGTAAGTACGCAATTTGCAAAACCACCCGGCAAGAGCAAGAGGTGGATTCTGATACTAGCCTTGCTGATTTTAATTGGACTTGTTGCTGGTGGAGTCCTTTTTTATACAAAAAACAAAAAACCCGATAATAAATTAGGCAGCGCTCAAACTACCCAGCCAAAGGTTGACCCGTATGCCGGATGGAAAAATTATTGCGAACCTCTAGCAAAATTCTGTATTAAATACCCCACGGACTGGAAGATTACCAGCGAAAACGATCCTTCATTCGGAAGCGCATCTATCATTGTTAATCAGGCTTCAACGGTGAATCTTAACTTTGGCGATTTGATAGCTTCCGCCACCGGATCGCCCACTGAAGATACTTCTGACCCCTTTAGCCAAAGCCCGGTTAGTCCGGACATTAGTGTTGATGTTACAAAGCCAGTTAGTTTTTTCGTTACATCAATTTCAGATACATCGAGTAAAAGTAGTGGCTTTAAGGTTGTAGGAGGTTATACGGCTGGTGCAGGCGATAATATCCCAACTTACTTTATCGTGGATGACACGCAGGTAACCAGTCTGTCTTTGAAGGCAGGACAAGCAAGTCTGGTCCAATTGCCTTTTTCGGTTGCTGACAGTCATCAATCAGGAAATAAAATTATTGTAGGAGTGGGGCCAATTTCGGCAAGCCCCTATAGTGCCGCCCAAGCAGCCGCCTGGTTCACAAACACAGACGCCAAGACCTCATTGCAAATTCTGCAATCATTCAGTGCCCAGTAAGTTCAGGGTAATTTTTATATAGCGCATCTAGTATTTTCCTCCATCTAGCCATCTCCTCTTTGATTTTGTGTGAACCTTTTTGGCACTACTGCACCATTTATTTTATTTTCGTATATCAAGGGATGCAGTTTACACCTTTTAACGACGTAACCAGTGTTTCCGAGCTTCATAGCCAATTATGGCAAGTGCATAGAAGATTATGTCGGCGCTAAACTTAGCGACCAAAAAGCCAACGGCATATGGGTGCAGGTGTTGGGGTGTTATGTACATTAGATACGGACGGATAATTAAATTGTCGATTATTTCAGCTGGCATGAACTCCACCAGAAGGTTGGTACTAGCCACAGCTATAACCAGGGAAATGCGTTTTATAAATCCATACTGACTGTACTTCCTATGGTTTTTTATTAGCTCTGCTGTAACGAAGTAACCATAAAAACCTAGACCTTCACCAATCCAGCCTGCAGCAGCCGCTGCAATATACGAGTGAGTATGACCATAGACCAGCCAAGCTGCTGTGAGTGCGAGAGCCGTAGCTAATACTTCGGCGGGAATGTACCTATTAAGCCATTCCCGTGTCTTAGCTCTGAATTTTATGTGATTCATGTTGTTGCACACAGTCTAGCAAATGCTCTTAATACGGTACTTCTAGAATACCTCTTCAACGAGCTAATTCGTCTTTGATTTGGCGTAAACTTTTTGGCATAACTGCAGCAGATTTATCGCCTAAGCATACAAAAAAAGGCCAAGCTTCTGACTGAAGCTTGGCCTGGTGGGCGAGGAGGGACTTGAACCCTCAATCCTTTTGGGAATTTGATTTTAAGTCAAACGCGTATACCAATTCCGCCAC
>CAZVAN010000045.1:0-1584 GCA_964625245.1 uncultured Candidatus Saccharibacteria bacterium
TCGTGAGTGGATGGAAGATGAGAATGCTCATGAACTTGCGACTGTCACAGATGGCATCGATGCGCTGGCAGAAGGATTTGAAATCAGACTGGACGAGGAATGGATCTGGGATGAGGAAGGCGCGTCGCTATATTGGGAAGCGGTGAAAACGGTGTCCAGGTTGATTATGTCGGCGGCGGCCGTGCAAGAGAAAGCTTCATAATTTTAGGATAGCACGGTTTTTCAGAAAGTGTATCGAAGCGGAGAATGAAATGGATAAAAAAGAATTTGCTCTTTGGGTCAAAGTTCTGATTTGGTCTTCTATTGCTTATGTTTTCATCATGGTGTTGATCGTTTTTTCAATTCTCATCCACTAACATGGACATTTTTCTGATCGCAATTGGCACTTTATTGAGCATTGATTTCTTCTCCCATATTTGGGCGCTTTACAAGCTATTGGAGTTGCTCAAACAGAACAATGAGAAGAAGGCGCTGCCACTGCCGAGAAACAAGATCGAGCTGGTTGAAGATTTATCAGCTTTGGGAAGCATGAGTAATTCCGAGTTAATCGATATGCAATTATTCTGCAAACAGTTTCAAATGAAGTTAGATGCCATCATGAAATACAACGATGAAGAGCGCAGTCTGTTGTATGCGCTGAGAAACGGAAAGAGCAAAGAATGACTTATCAACTTAAACAGAAAAAGGTTGGAATGTTCCCGTGGCAGACCGAGCCAGTGGTCGTCGTTGATCTGGGCGGGACGCCGATGGAATTGAATGCTTGCGAAATCGAGCATTCGATTGAAGCAGTGAAGTTCAATCGAATTCACTTTCCAAATGAAACATTTTATCGACAGACGCTCAGTCTCTATGAAGGCGCAAGGAATTGTCTACAGAACGGAAGGCGATAATGGGTTATCCAATTGTTCATTACCGACCTAATTACCAAGCTGATGATCCTACCGTGACACTCGACGCCGGAGGAGAACAACAGACCCTGACAGAAAGTCAACTGCTCGACGCGATCAAGAAGGTAAAAGAGCAACGAGCGAAATACAAGGACGTCCTCGAATGGCAGTTTGTTTTGAATGTTTATCAGGGTGCTATCGAAGTGCTGCGTATGCAAACGGAGACTGGTTGATGATCACCTACACTGCCATTATTTTGATTGTGTCGTTTGGTGTGCTGATATACGAGTCGAAGCATACTTTTGGTGATGGCGTTCGCTGAGGCGAACAGCGAGCGTTTCATTTCTCTCCCCCTTTTGGATGGAGCGGACAGGCTGGCAACCTGTCCGCTCCGGAAGGAATTCAATGGAAAGATGGAGTTTTCTTCAGTTTATCGGCGTTGTTGGAATATTGACTTATGTACTTGGAATTATAGCTTTGATCGTCATAAGCTTTCAGCACAGAGACAAGAAATAAGAAAGATTGGAGCGAAAGATGTACGCGTATCATTTTGATTATCCAAATCAGCAATGGAATGTCTTTCAAGTGGTCAACGGGCAAGAGCAGTTTTATTGCTCATTCAAAACACTGGGCGAAGCGAAGGAATGCGTCAAGATCATGATGGGTTTTGCCGTAGTGGGATGAAGGAGCAATCATG
>CAZVAN010000045.1:1684-2787 GCA_964625245.1 uncultured Candidatus Saccharibacteria bacterium
ATGCAAACACAAACAGATATTATTTTTCAAGTTGCAACAGATTGGCAATCCGAATTCAGACTTTACCTGGAGCAGGATTATCGCAAGGTCTCGCCGGTGCACCGCAATCCGAGTGAGAAATCCGTCAAAGCGGCATGTCAGCATGTGCGCGTCTTCTCAATGTGGTGGGAAGCAAAATATCAAGAAGCATTGGCGCCCGAGAAACTCACAAACTTCGACCTGCATGCATACCGTCATCATTCATTGGAAGAAGCACGCGTCAAGCCAGACACATGGAATTCGCGTCTGTGGGCATTGCGCATCTTCTGTGATTGGGTCCACGCTACGCATGGTGGTAGTTATGCCAACCTTGCGGATGGGATTGAAGTCAAGAAGCAAGGCAACCAGGCATCGCCGTATCGCAGTCTGACTGATCAGGAATATGGATATCTGGTTCATAAACTGGAACGACGAACACGAGATCTCACTCTGCCGCTCCAACATCAGAATGCAGTCCGTGACCAGGCAATGATCTCAATGATGTTGTTTGCCGGTCTGCGTGTGGAAGAAGTCAGTCTGCTCGATGCGAGCGATATCACCGTCAATGAACGTAGTGGATCAGTCCGAGTGCGAAATGGCAAGGGCAGTAAGGAACGCATGGTGCCATTGAACCTGTCCGCACGCAATGGATTGAAGCACTGGATGAGCATTCATGCTTATGGATCTCTGTTCATTGGAAAGAATACAGGACGATTGAGCACGCGCCACATCGAACGTATCGTGTCTGCGTTGGGTGCCGAGTGCCGTATCCCTGGTCTTAGTCCACATTGGTTGCGATATACGTTTGCCAAGCGATGTGAGAAGTCCGGGATGTCTATTGAAAGTATCCGTGATTTGCTTGGACATGAATCTATTGAAACAACGCGGCGTTATTTGCGGTCATCATTTGACGATCTTCAAAGTGCAGTCGAAGGTCTGTGATGGTTGGATGCGATGACGCCGCTTTCATTTTAAATCAGTAGAAGAAAGAATCTCAATGTTCACTTTATTGTGGGCGCAGGTTGGCGTGGGCAAGGCCGTCCTAGAAAACGATCGGCGTGTCAGAGAATGCGGATTATGCGACA
>CAZVAN010000046.1:0-2554 GCA_964625245.1 uncultured Candidatus Saccharibacteria bacterium
CCAAGCCGCAATTCCTTGCCAGGTTTAAGGTTGAGAGTTGTTGAAATTGGCGTGGGATTACTAAGCGTAAAGATACTACTGGTTAGTGGCTTATAGCCCTTAGCCTCAGCTTTTAAGTAATATTTACCGGCTGGCAGCATTAAGTTAAATTGACCCTTGCTGCTGGTAAGCGGATTGTTTTGGCCGTAGGCATTGCCGTCCCAAACCACCCATTGGCTGGATTCAGGCTCCCAATAATAAACCACTACGTTAGCCACAACCGGCTTGTTTGTGCCACTCCGGACAATTTTTGCCGGGGCGGCTACGTATACCGTGTTAAGGGTGCGGCTAACTTTATTGTCGGCGCCGTCAACCGAGTGTGCTATCAGGGTGTAGATGCCGGGGTCTTCAAAGCCCAGGATACCAGCCCACAGGCCGGTATCGGCCGATTGAGTCAGGGAGAAGCTCTTGATTTTACTCTTGGCATTACTATTTATAGCCTCCACGGAAATGCTGGTGGGGCCACCCACAGCACTCATGGTAATTTTTTGGTCGACGCCAGCTAGAGCTGTTATCAGACCGTTGCCATCCAACTTTAGGGTCTGAGGGCCTAACGTAATAAGATTGGCTCCGACAATAGGCGGCAGGCGATCAATAACAACACTCACCGGGTGCGACCCGGTGATGTTGCCTCCGGGGTCTATGGCACGGGCTATTATGGTGTAGTTACCGTCGTCTAGGTTGGTGGGCGTAAAACTAAAGTCTACTTTCTTACTACCCAGGTCTGGGGCACTATTTACTGGCAGCCAGTTCTGGCCACCGTCGGTAGAATACTCTATGCGCACTACGGCTATATCATCGCTGGCGGTGCCAGAAATTTTAGGTATGGTTTGTACTACTTTTGGCAAAGTGGAAGTGATGGCGATGGTTGGTGGTGTTTTGTCGGCTGGGTTTGTTACCTGGACTGTTAGACCCGGCAGGGTAATAGTTTTGGTTATTACCCCCTGCTCCTCCAACGCCGTTAAAAAGGTGTTATCCCCGGAGCTGGCAGAAGCGCCCTGCGGCGTTGTGCTATCAACCTGAAAATGATAGCCAGTATTAGATTTTAAGCCGGTTAGAGTAACGCTGTGGCTAGTTACAAAACCAGGGTCTAGTGAACTGGAGCTGCCATAACTACTATCAAATCCGTAGTCTACCTGGCTGCTAGAGGGCACGTCGGTATCCCAGGTAAGAGTTACCGTATTGCTGCCGATGGCAGATGTGGATATGCCAGAAATAGCCGCCGGCGGCGAGGTTATGTTTGTGCCAAGATCTCCGCTGCAGCTAGTTGGACTTGCGCCACCAGGGTCATCGGATTCCTCTATCTGCCAGTTTTGGTTAGGAGAAGAAACGTCGGCGGCTTGTACGTATACATGAAATATCATCCCGCCGCCCGAGCCAATTGGGCTGCCAGTTGCGGTAATGTCGGCGTCGGTACGGTTGATGGACCACCCGGCGGCAGAACCGGAGGCGTCTATAATCGTATAGTTACTGTTGGGCTGGGTAATTTTTATCCAGCTAGCCGCATTATCACCGGCGTCATCAATGTAAAAACTGACCATAGGAGTATCGCCGGAACTTATCGTGTGGGTATCAATCGAAGCCGAGCATGAATTAATTGCGGCATGCGCTAACCCAAGCGGTAAGTACCCAATCAGCAAAACAAATATTAGACCAAGCACACCTAATAAACGCCCAGTTTGTGCAAACCTGGTTTTCATTACTGGACCACCAGGTAGTTGAATTGCAGGGTTGTACCACTTGGTATTGGGTCGGTAATTACCGCTTTAAAGCCGTCTTTAGTGCTGGTGACATAGTATTTAATCAGGGCAGCCGAGCCATTGCCGGCAGTTAGTAGAACGTGTGGTGCTTTGGTGTAAGGTTTCTTAAAGTTCATGGTAATTAGCTCACCGGCAGTTGAATTATCACCAACATTGACGGTAAATTGGCCGGAGTTGTCGTTGCCATCAACAGTGGCAGTGGCCAGCACAGCATTGGGGTTATCTTCCGGTGCGGTAATAATGCCGGCAGCAACCTCCAGAGTAGTATCTGGAGCATCACCGCTGGTAGTAACGTGTCCACCAAAGTTTACATTGCCCAAGAAGCTGGCGTCACCCTGGACCGTTAGAGCACCATTGGCAATCAAGCTGCCCATGACGTTAAGGTCAAGCGCCACAGAAACAGACTGGAACGTGCCGCTGTTGAAGTTGAAGTTCACTATGCCTGGGGGGTTGGTGTCGCTGGTACCCAGTACGCTGGTTCCGGAAGTACCGGAAGACCCGCTACTGGCCAGGGCGGCACTTAAGCTGCTGATTTTATCAGTAAGAACCTCTAAGCCTTCTATTTGGTTGGCTTTGATTTTGTCGGCTGTAATAGTTCCGGCAAAGGTGGCGTTACCTTGGTTGTCTATACTGACAACAGACTGGCCGCCGGCATTAAAGAGGTTGAGCAATGCCGCACTATCTTGAGTTGTGCTATGCAGCCCAAGGCTACCGTCTTGGCCTAGTAGAGTGGAGCTGTCGCTGCTCCACTCCGG